>CAMNJD010000405.1 GCA_946540705.1 uncultured Ruminococcus sp.
TTCCAAAAGGCATCGCAGCAGAGCGCAGACAAGGTTGTGAGAATCGAAGAAGTGCGGAGTGATGCGATGACCGTCGCATACGGCACAGCAACAGCGGAGATCACTACCGCCGACAAACAGGCAGCGGCAAGCAAGGTCGCAGCGGAATTCGGAGTGCCGACGGATACCGCCGAAACAATCGTGCAGAAGGCAGAGGAAATCAGAGCAGATGCCGTGCAGCAGCGTGTGGATGCCGTGCAGCAGAGCAAGACCGATTTTGCAACGGCGATGAACAGACTGACAGAGCGTGAACAGATCGGAAAGGACAGCATGATTGTGTGCAGTGCATCTGACCCGCAAAAGCATATTGTAGTCACCGGCAGTCACAACGGCGACCGCGTTGTGCATGATTATGCGGTCTATAACGGCGAACAGAAAACCGGCGGCTATTCGGATGCACAGACAAAAACACCGGACGGCGAGCCGGTTGTTGAGCCGAACGGCAGACACGCATGGACGAATCTGCGGCAGGAAATGCAGACGCAATCCGGCATCGGTGAGGACGATGTGCTGACCTTTGCAAGTGAGCGGGAGTACAGGCAATACCTTGAAGATACCGCTTTCCTTTCCAAGTCGGAACAGGAGCGCAGCGGCATGACAGACGGCAAGCCCGAACCCGATGAAAAGCCTGCACACGGAAACGGGCATGAGCATCATACCGCACCGACACAGACCGCCCTCGACGATCTTGCCGGACAGGGCGCAGCAAAGAAAGCACCGGGCGGCAATCTGCCGAATATTCCAGAACCCGCAATGCCTGATATGCCGCGTCCGGCTGCGCGGAGAAGATAAATGTCTGCGCCAGACAAAGCACCGCGTCCAAGAAAGAAAATAGATCGTGCAACCCTGATTGTGTATATCATAGTCGGGGTTTTATTATTGCTGATCTGCATTCTGATGGGTGCGGCTTTTGACTATTCACTGACAAACGGCAAGATTGACGGCGGGAAAATCGGCAAGGCGGTCAACTATCTGCTGTCACATCCGTCAAAGATATTTGCTGCATTGCACACGAAGGGCAGCTACGCGCCGAGGATGCTGTTCTTTGGTGCAATGGTCATCGGCATTTTTGCGCTGTATAAGTACAGCGAGGATGTCCGGCGACTTCATCGGCGCGGCACGGAACACGGCTCCGCGAAATGGGGCGATGACAAGGAAATGAAGTCGCTTGCAGACAAATCGGAGCCGAAGAAAATCCCGATCAAGAAGTATGATGCGGAGCATCCTGACGGATACCGCGTGTTCGATCAGCACGGAGAATTTGAGTGTGTGCTGGTAGACGGCAATATCATTCTGACAAAAGATGTGTTTATGTCGCTCGACACATGGGGACACAAGCTGAATCTCAATGTGCTTGTCATAGGCGGTTCCGGCGCACAGAAAACCAGAGGATTTGCAAAGCCCAATATTATGCAGCTCAATACATCGTATGTAGTGACTGACCCGAAGGGCGAAATCCTTGCCGCTATGGGCGTGATGCTCGAAGAAGCAGGCTATGAAGTGCGTGTGTTCAACACGATTGACATGACACATTCGCACAATTACAATCCGTTTCATTATGTTTTCGATCAGGACGGACAGATTGATGAGGTCAAGGTCAAGAGCATGGTCGAAACACTGTTTTCGGCTACAAAGGGCGACGGAGAGAAGGACGATTTCTGGTCTGAAAAGGGCAAGACACTGCTCATGGCGATTGTTTTTCTTCTGCTGGCACAGTCTGAATACAGCGCACAGATATTTATGGACGGCGCGAAAAAGGGGCTGGTGATTCCCGAAACACGCGATGAATCCCATCTCAACTTTTCTTCTGCCGCTGCCAAGCTGCGTCTGATGCAATATCCTCCGCAGGGCGGGCAAAAGCCGGACGGATTCTTCCTCACGCAGAATGAGGGCGAATCAGACGAGGAATTTGAAGCACGGCGCGAGAAGGCATATCTGTGTCCGCTTGACCGCGAATTTCTGGAACTGCATCGCAGAAACACGCCGATTGGTGAACTGGCATTTGATCTATACACAGAGGTGCGAAATGCCCCGGAGGAAACCGGGCAATCCTTTATCTCCAGTGCAAATGTCAAGCTGGCGAACTTCAACCTGCGCGGGTTGAAAGACCTGACCTGCTGTGACAATATCCATCTGGAAACCATCGGAGACAAAAAGACGGCACTGTTTATCATCATCTCGGCGACTGACCCGACATTCCGCTTTCTGGCTGCGATGCTCTATTCGCAGCTTTTTGATGTTCTTTCAAATCGTGCAAACTTCCTTTACGGCGGCAGATTGCCAATCCATGTGCGCTGTATCATGGATGAATTCGCAAACTGCGGCGAGATTCCGAACTTCAACGGCATTATTTCGTTTGTCCGCGGCATGAATATGTCCTTGAACGTGATTATTCAGAATATGTCGCAGCTCAAATCGAGATATGAGAAAACATGGGAGGAAATCCCCGGAAACTGCGATTCTATCCTGTTTTTAGGCGGCAAGGAAGAATCTACGCTGAAATCTATCAGCGAGCAGCTCGGCAAGGAAACGATTGATGTGCGCGGGCAGAACCGCACACGGGGCAAATCGCCGTCCACATCGGAGAACAACAGCATTCTCGGCAGAGAGCTGCTGCAAATCAATGAGGTCGGCAATATCCCCACAACTGTCTGTATTCTGATGATGCGCGGACACAATCCTTTTTACTGCCTGAAATATGTGCTGGAGGAGCATCCGAATTATCGCTTTACCGGCGATGCTGACAAGGCAAATATCTACGACCTGTCCAAACTGCGCACAAAAACATTTTCAGAGTATCAGGAGGAACAAAAGCATAAGCAGGAACGGCAGGCGGCACAGGCTGCAAAGCGTGAAGAACGCGCAAAGGTTGACACACCTGTCAACCTGACGGAGCGTGACACCGGTGCGGGCGTGATGCACGAAATCTTCGATGCCCGCAGCGATAAGGTCACCATTATCATACCGACAACCTTCGAGGAAATCTTGGAGTTTGACGATACCGACTTTTCCCCGGAGATTGAGGAAGAAACCTATGCTGATGCGGAGCCGCATTTCGGAACTGTGCAGGAGGATATGCAAAGCTACGATCTCGGCAAAGCGTCCCGACCGACAAGTGAGGTGAAAGATGATGAAGAAATCCCGCCCCCCGCCGTCGTGAACACTGACGGCAGCATCGAGACACTGACTGACGATTCAGAGGAAGAAGCTGAATCTGTGTATTTCGGTGCAACACCGCCGGATGAACCCGATTCGTTCGACGATCTGACCGCATTGAGCGATGTCAGTTTCGACGGAGCATACACGGAAAGCTACGCCGATACGCCGGAGCATGAGCCAGATTACGCAGCAATTTTCCCTGACGGCGGCTTTCCTTTCTGATGATGAAGTGAGAGGTATTATATGAAGAAATACATTCGTAACAGTCTTTTCGCCGCATTCGTGATGGCGATTCTTTTTTCCTTCTGTGCGATTCCCGCATCTGCCGCGGAGATCGAAACAGATTCTGCGCCTGCTGTCGTTTCCGTGACGGCTGATCTGACTGCGGGCAGCGCGGCAGCGCAGATTCTGATGCCTATGCCCTGCGCCGCAACGATTTCCCCGGCATCGCCCTTTATCCTTGCTGCTGCGGGCGGCGGCACCGGCGGTGGTGCTGCATCCGGTTCCAATACAGCAGATACCGCATACCAGAGTGTCATCAATTTCTTTCTCGTCTGGATTCGCCGTGTCGGTGCGCTGGTCGCGCTGATCGGCGGCGTGATGTTCGGCTTGGCAATCAAGAACAATGACGGCGAACAGAAACAGGCTGGTATCCTGACGATGGTCGCGGGATTTGTTGTCTTTGCTATTGCGCTCGGCGCAGATATGTTTGACCTGTTCACCTGATTTCACATGACAAAGGTATCCCGCTGCGCCCCGGTGCGGCGGGATGCTGACAGAATGATACCATGTTTGAGCAGATCAGAACCATACTTGATACACTTTCCGGCTTTCTGACCGGAGCAAACCGAAAGCGACTGCGGCGCATCGGCGCCATCCTGATTCTCATCGGGCTGTCGCTGATGCTGCTTTCAACCCTTATAAAACCATGAGAAGGGAGATGCGTATGCACTTTTTCATGCTGCCGATTGCCGCGATATTACCGACGCTGCCGACCGTCTCATCACCGGCAGAACTGATGCACGGCGCAATCGACTTTTTCAGCACATGGATAGCACGGATAGGCGGCGTTGTTGCGCTGATCGGAATGATAAAATTCGCGCTGTCCGTTAAAAACGAGGATTCCCGCGAATCGCTGTCTGCAATTCTGACTGCGATTGCCGGTTTTATCATTATGGAGTATGTCACAACAACCTTTTCTTTTTCAACCACGACCGCTGACACAGAGTTTCAGAATATCATGGTCTTTGCAATGCGATGGATACGGCGTGTCGGTTCCCTCGCACTGCTGCTCGGAGCCGTGACATTCGGGCTGTCAATCAAGGATAACAATGCGGTCAACAAAGTCAACGGAATGAAAACGATTGCTGCCGGTGGGATTGTCATAGCGACTTCTGCAATCTGGCGGCTGTTCTTCTGAAAGGGGTGCGATATGACAAGAACACGATCCCCGATGAGCCGCTTTGCAAAGATACGGCGCAGCATTTACATTTTTGTGATTGTCGCCGGGCTGATTCAGATTTTCTTTCCGCTGGTCGCTTATGCCGCCGACATTTTCAAGAACGATGTGCATGATGTTTACTATGAAATCACGCAGAATGTCAAGGAAACCAATGACATACTGAACAAAGCATTCAAATTCTGCACAGTCAGCCCGCACACTGTACTGAACGGCTATCGCTCCGGTGTTTTCATCAATGTATCAGGCGGCTGTCACCAGATTGCGATTGTCATTGCGACTCTGCTCCTGCTCATTGATTTCTTCAAGAAAACGACAAACTTTGAATGGGCATCAAAGTGGGAAAATATCCTGATATTTCTGGTCAAGGTCATTGTGGTCAAACAGGTGGTGCAGAACGCAGATGTGATTATTTCGTATCTGTACGCACTGTTTGACTGGCTGAACCGCGGCGCAATCATCGGCGCGGGAACATCGGAATTATTGCCCTGCGGAAACAAGAAAATCTATATCATCCATTACAGCGAGAGCCTGTTGAAGGATATGTGGGAGGAAGGCATCGTGCAGGGATGGGGCAATTTCTTTTCAAAGGTGGGCGAATCTCTTGCAGGCGGCACAATGGGGCGAGACTTCACCTATGAAATCTCATGGGATGCGGTTCATATGTTTTTCCCGACCGCCGATGATTCATTGCCAGCCGGGACATATAATTACATCGACCATAGATTTGCATACCCGGAGAATGTCATGTTTCAGCCGACAATCAAAATCATCTTTATGCAGCCTTATTTCCTCGTGATGAAGGCAATCGCGTATATGATATTTGTTGTTGCAATCGGGCGCGTCTTTGAGTTATGTATATATACCCTTTTTGCGCCGCTGCCGCTTGCGACCTTCGCGGGCGAGGGTTCCCATGATATTGCAAAGGGTTTTATCAAGACCTATATCGCAACTGTGCTGCAAATCACAGTGATGATTGCAATGTTTACGATATACCTTGCAATGAACAGCTATTTTACGACAACGGCTCCATACGCCGGAACACCGCTGATACAGTTTGTTGTTCTGATTTCGCTCGGCTTGGGTGTCACGAAATCCGGGCAATGGGCGAAACGGGTGTGCGGTGCTGCATAAGGAAAGGAGAATGCGATGTTAAGGGTTCCGATTCCCGCTGAAATACGCGCCTACAAGTCAAGGCTGATATTCGGTCTGTCTGCCCGTCAGTTTATCGCAATCGCAGGCGCATTGCTCGTCGGTGTGCCTGTGGGCGTTTTGGGGCGCGGGCATATCCCGAATGACATTCTGATCTGGATTGTCATGCTGATTGTGGTGCCGTTCGCAGCGTGGGGATTCCTCACGATTCAGGATATGAAGTTTGAGGAATATATCAGAGTTTTCTTTCAGTTTGCCTTTCTGCCGCAGATCAGGGTATATGAGGACACGGAAACCAATCTGTTTGTGCAGATACAAGAGGAAATACTGGAGGAACACATCATTGAGCAGCGGCTGGATGCCGGAGAATATGAACAAACAGGAGGGCATCATTGAGTATATTCAAAAGGAAAACAACCGATGAAACGAAAAGCGCACGGGATCTGGACAAGGAGCGTACTGCCCATGAGAAACAGGTCAAGGCGAAATCGGATCACATCAAGCGGCGAAAGGTCAAACGCACTGTGTTTGATACCATGCCCTATGAATGCTTTGTGAGCAATTATGTCTGTCTGCTGCGGAGCAATGTCCGAGCCGGGCGCGAAACAGTCAATCTTTACAGCAAGACCTATCTTGTGCCGGATATTAACTATTCTGCACTTCCGGCAGATCAGCAGGAGATGCTTGCGCAGAATTATGAGAATCTGCTCAATGCCTTTGACAGTCAGGCATCCTTTCAGATCACGCTTGTCAATACTTCTATAAACCATGAGGATTATGAGCGGCGGCTGATGCTGAAACAGACAGGTGACGGTCTGGACGAAGAACGCATTGAGTTTAACCGGATTCTGCACGACCGGATGCAGGACGGACAGAAAGGACGGCATTGCCGCATCTTCATTACAATCACTGTCGCTGCAATCAATCTGGACACGGCAAATCAGCATTTCTATGCGTTAGAGGGCAATCTCCTGCGGAATCTCGGGCAGCTCGGCACAGAGGCAATCCCGCTGGATGCAAATGACCGCGTCCGTCTGCTGGCAGATATTTTCTGCGATGTTGACATGGAACTGAAACCGGTATCACGCGCGGAGTTTGCACGGCAGGCGGAAAAGCATCTGTGCAGCCCGGATTACTTTGAGTTTAAGCGCGATTACTTCATGTTCAACGACAAGTTTGCCCGCTGTATCTACTTCCGGCG
>CAMNJD010000406.1 GCA_946540705.1 uncultured Ruminococcus sp.
GCTATGAGTTTGCTCTGCAAACTCACCTCGACCCGCAAGCTTTTTGAAAAAAGCTTGACCAAAAACTTTGGATGACATCGCCGGAAGCGTATGAAATAATCCCCGGTCGGCCACTCCCCGCGCACTCACAGCGCTTGCATTTTTCGGAGAAATGTGTTATAATAACGGTAAATAAAAAGAAAAACAGATCGGATCACGATTCAAACACAGATTCCCGCAGCGTTTGACCGGCTGCCGCGCTTCTCATCGGGCGGCAAGGACGAGGAAACGGAGGGAAATGTATGAGATGCAGAGAATGTGACGCGGAGATCGAGGGCTTCTATAATTTCTGTAAGCACTGCGGCGCTCCGCTCGATGACGATGATTTTGATGAAAAGCAGACCGCGCATGAGGCCGTGCGAAAGCAGCGGAGCAGTGCCGCAGGGATGCTCACGGCGGTGTTTTTGCTCTTTCTGGTGATCATGGGTACCGCAGTGTTTCTGGTCTACCGCATGTCCGTCAAGGCTGCGGAGCATGCAGAGAGTGGCTCCTCTGTACAGACGTCCGAAACACTCCCGCCGATCACCGAAACAACAACCGCACAGACGACAACTTCGCCGACAACAACGACAACGGAAGAAACAACTACTGCGACAACTGCCGCAGCGGAACCCGAACCCGGTACCGTTGCGCTGCCCGAGGATGTGCTGCGGCGCATCGTTGAGGGCGAGGGCGACCCAATCGCGCTCTGGAAATATGCGGATTATGACGGGGACGGGCTCTTTGAGGCCTTCGCACTGACGACCGTCGGCGAGACTTTCTTCTCGCATACAATCGAATGCGTCTGGTTTATTGATGCATTCGGCAATCTGACACCGCTCTATGACCCGACCGCGCAGTCCTATGACGAAAGTGCGGACGGCTGCTTCCGCGTCTGCGACGGCAAGGGCTTTTTCTGGTTCACGCACGCAGCCTTCTCCATGAACCACAGCACAAAGGTTTACAGCGTTTCGGAGGGCAGACCCTATCTGCTGGAGATCAGCGATGAGCTGAACGGCTTTTATCAGGATGCGGACGGCAGATTTTACACGACCGACACCGATTTCAGCTTTGCAGGCGGATTCTCAGCCGTGCAGTATGAGCTGATCTATGAACCGGAACGCGGCGATTTCCGGCTCGGCAGCAGAATGGACGGTATCACATCAGACGAACCGGAGGATGAACCGGAGCCTGACCCGTGGGACGAGCCTGCTTACGGTTCACCCGAAGCATTTTCATGGTAAAAGAACAGCGGCCTCGGTGCATGCACATCGAGGCCGCCGGTTTTATTTTTCAGCAGAAAGTATTTCAAGCAGGCCGACCGCATCCTGAACAGTGATCGTTCCGTCGCTGTCAACATCTGCATTATGATAAGAAACAGCGGATTGATCCAGTGTTTCATCCTCATTGAGGCAGCGATGGAGCAGCACTGCGTCAATCATCGTCAGTTTGGTGTCCATATTGACATCACCTGAACGCTGCGCCGCTGGTTCTTCAGTCAGATTGCCGCTGTCCGTATTGTCCGGACAGTCCGCTTCGGTGCTCGGGAGCAGTTCGTAGGCGCCGGCTTTCCGGGCTGAATTTTCATACCGTTCCAGAAGCGTTTGCGTTTGCCCGACCGATGCATCAAGATCGGTTAGCCGCTTCCAGTTGACCAGCCAGGGATTCACTCGCACCTCTGCATAATTGGTCGGTTTTTCCTCCAAAGCATCCAAATAATGCCAAAGCAGTTCTTTCATGGAAACAATATTCCGTTCGCAGTTATAAAACCCTTGACCGTGCTGAGATCTGACCAGCGGCAGGTATTCTTCCGGAATATCA
The DNA here is from genome assembly GCA_946540705.1 of uncultured Ruminococcus sp. Classification (GTDB taxonomy): domain Bacteria; phylum Bacillota; class Clostridia; order Oscillospirales; family Ruminococcaceae; genus Firm-04. The sequence continues at coordinate 1,840 of CAMNJD010000406.1, forward strand.
TCAGCGAATTGATAGACTGTTCTGTGATCACTGATTTTGCGGTTCTGAAACAGGTAATGATCCGTGTGGAATGTGTCATCCGACATAAACACAAGCGATTCCGGCATATCAACTTCAATTCCGCCGCCCAAGCGGGACGCAACGCCTCCGTCAAACGCCTGCGAACTGATGTATTCAAGACTTTCCGGAAGATGAATGATATTGCGTTCGCCCTGTGTCGGCGGGATCGCATACACACATCCCTGATATGCATAGTGTCCGATAAACTTCACATTGGACGGGATATTGATTCGGTATCCCGCAGCCTGTCCCGGATCCAGGCTGTCCGGATCAATCCTGTAGAACTTGTATGCAAACACATTTGAAAAGGCTTCTTCTGCAATGATCTCGACGGAATCCGGAATATTGATCTCCCGAAGCATCGGCAGCATTTTATACGCACTGCGAAATGCGGCTTTGCCGATTTCTGTTACGGAATATCCGTCGATCTCACTCGGAACAGACAATACAGAAACATCCTCAGCCTGCTCCTCAAACGCAACGCCTGTAATACGCGCCGTGCCGTTTTCCAGCGGAACATAGCGGTAACCGCCGGATGTCCGTTCAGCATCAGCCTCTGCGGAAAAGCAGACCGGAGTATAGTCATTCTTCTCGACTGCGTAAACCTTGGAAACACTCCATGTATCAGTTCCGTCCGTCAAAAGCGAATGCTCTGTTATGATGTCGCACATATCTTCGTATTTGGCAAGGAGTTCCTCGCTCGTCAGATCACAGGCCGAAACTGACACGGCCGGTGCAAGCAGGGACGTACAGACAGAGAAACTCAACAGCGCAGACCATAGTCTTTTTTTCATGATAAACCTCCTATTGTTTTCAGATTGTCAGCCAACTATTCATATGGGTCTGGGCTCCCAGCATTATTATACCATAAAGAAGGAGTTCTGTCAATTCCCTGCAAACAGCCGGATGCACCTTTCAGCCAGTCTTATGATACTGTTGATTCCCGCAGCCGCCGCTGCCGCTTGCCGTTCAGGAGCGATTCGCGGTGCTTCATCATGATCTGTGTGCCGTCGTCACTGATGCAGATGCGCCCGTGTCGGGTCAGCTCTAAAATCGCGAGAAACAGCGCAACGCGGTCTGTGCGGCGGGTGAGGCCGTCAAACAGCACATTCATGCTGACGCTCTCCGCCGTGAAAAACTGCCGCAGCAGAAACACAACCTTCGAGCCGACGCTCGTGACCTGATGATGCGCCTGCACCACGGCCTGAATCTTCTCGCCGAGCCTGCCCTCTGCCATGCCCTTGGGCAGCTTTTTCAGTCCCATGCTCTGATAGACCTGCACCAGCGTGTCCGGCGGGTGCTCTCTGCGGTAGGTCAGATCGACCGGCAGCTCGATGCCCTTGCGCACAAACAGCGCATCGCCGCACCAGTGCGCACGGAGTGTCTCTGCGGCGAGCTTGCAGAGGGAATATTCGATCAGCGCGCCCTCGAGCTCCTTCTTGACGGCCTCCGCCTCCTCGGGCTGCGGCAGGAGCGCCGCGGTCTTCATCCAGATCAGCTTGGCCGCCATGGTCAGGAATTCGCCTGCCAGCTCATAATCCTGCTCCGCACACTGCTGCATATACAGCAGATACTGCTCCAGCAGCACCGTGATCTCAATATCGTGAATATTGAGCTGATGCTTGGCGATCAGGTGCAGCAGCAGATCCATCGGCCCCTCAAAAACGGGTAAGTGAAACGATAATTCCGACATGCGCTCAACCTGCGATCTTCGGGACCCAGTCCGTCATGAAAATAAACAGCCGCCAGACCTGATCCCGCAGCCAGCCGAGCGGCCCGCTGAGGATTCCGGAGAAAATCACGATCATGAACACAAGCGAAACGATCTGCTGATTATCGAGGAACCAGCGGTCGAACTTTGCGGGGGTGAAGTAGCTGACGACCTTGGAGCCGTCGAGCGGCGGGATCGGGATGAGATTGAACAGTGCCAGTCCGATATTGACCGTGATGAAGAATTGCAGGAAGTAATAGAGCAGCATTGCCGCATTCAGGGTTTCGTCGTTCAGCCAGTACTGTGTCCAGCCGTTCAGGAAGAAATCGCTGAGGGAATAGAAGCGGTAGACGATCATGCCGATGAACGCAGCGATCAGGTTGCTGACAGGGCCGGCGAGCGCAGTGATCGCGATGCCGAAGCGGACGCTGTGTTTGCGGTCGAAGCGGCGGGGATTGATCGGCACAGGCTTTGCCCAGCCGTAGCCGGTCATCAGCAGGAGCAGTGCGCCGATGGGGTCGATATGCGCGATCGGGTTGAGGGTCATGCGCCCCTGAATGCTCGCGGTATCGTCGCCGAGCTTATAGGCTGTCCACGCATGTGCCATTTCGTGCAGCGGGAGGATGAGAAAGATGATAACGAGGTGAGCCAGCAATTCGATCAGCGTTGTCTGATCGAGATTGCCGTGCAGCAGATCCATTAACATAGAATATCTCCTTTTCTGTAAAAGAGCCGCCGGTGAGCGCCGGCAGCGGGTATATAATTCTATTATAACACATTCGCCGCAAAATTGCAATGTCTGACGGGGTGACTTCGCTCGGCGCACAAGCACACCTATTTTTGCTGTATTATTATTCAAACTTGCTTCTCCCTTTCGTCCGGGGGTGTATATGATTTTTGTCATTTTCTCTGTATCCTTTGTCCTGACGTTTATTTTAGCCGGGCGCGGGGCGCGATTTCTGAGAGAGAACCACAAGAGAGGGGAAAGATCGCTCCCTGCGGTCGCTCATTCTCTCCCCTCTCTTAAGGTT
>CAMNJD010000407.1 GCA_946540705.1 uncultured Ruminococcus sp.
TGGGGCGGGGTATGGGGCAGCGCCCCATTATAATCATCGCGCAGCGATACCTTTATCGACAAGCTAAATTAAAACAATTTGTTTTAACCTTATTTTTCCGACCACCTAAAAAACTACATACCCGAAAAAATCTGCCGTATGACAGCATGGGTGCAGGAGCGGGCGAGATGAGCCCGGCCGCATCCGCACCCCGCCGAGAGTATGCACAAAAAGCACGGCGTTCTGATGACAGCCATTGACATTTCTGTGATTTAATGATAAAATGAACATGACAGCAGCAACTCTGCTGCATCATGATCCCACAACCTCACGGCTTCAAAACAGGAGGCAGCCATATGAAACACAAAAGAACAGGCGCAATGCTCTCTGCCCTGTGCATGACCCTCTGCTGTGCGGGACAGACCGCTGCAGCACTGCCGGCTGTGCATGCGGAAACAGCGCAGATACCGGCCGCGGAAACCGCACAGGTGCAGACTGCGGAAACCGCACAGATACAAGCTGCGGAAACCGCACAGATACAAGCTGCGGAACCCGCAGCCGATGACGGCGAAACCGTCATCACCGGCTCCGCAGGCACCAATATCACCTATACCCTCGACAGAACGTCCGGTGTGCTCGAACTGTCCGGAACCGGCCCGATGACAAATTGCGGCTACTCCACATCCAATCAGTTGTTTTATGCGTACAGGGATGAAATCACCACAGTGATCATCGGGGCGGGCATTACCTCCGTCGGTGACTATGCATTCAATAAGCTGAACAATCTGAAGGATGTCTTAATCCCCGTTACGGTCACGGAGATCGGCTATGATGCATTCTATCAATGCACCAGCCTGACCTCGGTTCATATTCCGGACGGCGTTGTCAGCATCAAAAGCTACGCATTTGAATCCTGCTCCGCACTCGATTCGTTCATCATGCCCGACACGGTCACATCGGTCGGCTATGATGTGTTCAAGAATTGTTCGGCGCTGACGGAGGTGTATCTCTCGGAGCAGTTGACCGCACTGCCCTCCTCCGGCTGGTTTGACGGCTTCTTCGGCGGCTGCACCGGCCTGAAGAACGTGACGCTGCCCGCCGGTCTGGAATCCATAGATTATTATACGTTTTACAACTGCGTTTCCCTGACCGCTGTCACGATCCCGGAAAGCGTCCGGGCGATCGGATCGAGTGCATTCTACGGCTGCGCCTCGCTGACCTCTGTGGTCATCCCGGAGCGCGTGCAGACGATCGGGGATACTGCATTCTACGGCTGCACGAATCTGTCTGACGTCATCTTTGCAGGCGATGACCCGCATCTCGGAACGAGTGTCTTTGACAATACCGCATTCCTTGAAGCACAGGCACATTCCCTGCATGTGATCCTGAACGGTACGATCTATTACCGCTACAACGGTCTGGATACAGTCATTCAGATTCCGGAGGGTGTGACCTCGATTGCGGGCGGCGCTTTCCGGGACATGCCGCAGATCCGGGAGGTCATGCTCCCCTCTACGCTTTTGTGCATCGGCACAGCGTCCTTCCGGAACTGTGCCGCGCTCACTGAGGCTGAGCTGCCGGAGGGACTCAGAGAGATCGGTTCGTATGCGTTCGCGGAATGCAGGTCCCTGCGAACGGTGACTGCCGGCAATGAGCTGGAAACAGTCGGTTATTCCGCATTCAGCGATACCCCTTTTCTGAATCAGACACAGGAGGGCATGAAGATTCTCGGCAATGTGCTGGTAAAGTACAGCGGCACGTCGGAGAAGCTGGTCATTCCGGATTCTGTCACGGTCATCGGCGACTATGCAGTCTCCGACAACAAAACCCTGAACACTGTGGAATTCCATTCGGCACTGAAACGGATCGGCCGCTCTGCCTTCAGCGGCACCCAGGGCGTCCGGCGCTTTATCCTGCCCGCAGGGATCGCGTTCATCGGGCAGCAGGCGCTGGATACCGGCAGCTATCCGAAGATCTACGGCTACGCCGGTACGGCAGCGGAGAATTACTGTCTGGAATACGGCTTCTCGTTCTATGACATCAGCTCGCTCGGCGGCAGATGCGGTGAGAATGCGGAGTGGTCACTGGATATGTTTACCGGCACGCTCCGGATTACCGGAAGCGGCGCAGTCTCAGAGGATTCCGGCTCCGGCCACCCGGAATATTATAACTACAGAGAGCTGATCCGCAGAATCGAGATCGGCTACGGCATCACTGAAATCGGCAGCTATGCATTTGAATCGCTGTATCTGACGGAATCGGTCAGTCTCCCGGACAGTCTGACGCTGATCGGAGCATCTGCGTTCCGAAACTGCTCCCGCCTTTCGGAGATCATGCTCCCGGATTCGCTTCAGGAGATCGGCGAGTTTGCGTTCGCGGAAGACCCGATGCTGACAGAAATATACCTTCCGCGGTCGCTCGCCCTGTACGGCGATGCGGCGTTCCGCTCGACCGGCATCACAGCCTTCCGCGTCAGTCCGGACAATGCGTTCTTCACGGTGCAGGACGGTGTTCTGTACAGCAAAATGAAAACACAGCTTGTCGCATTTCCGCCGATGAAGCAGGCGCCGCAGCTCCGCATCCCGGAGAGCGTCTCCGCGATCAGCGCCTATGCATTCTGCCGGGCATCCGGGCTGAACACCGTCATCATTCCGGAAACCGTGACCTCGATCGGCGACCATTGCTTCGACTCGGCCGACGGGCTCAGTCAGATCATCTTCCGCGGCGATGCGCCGGTTGTCGGGGCATATTCGCTGAACACCCCGGGACTGACGGTGTGGTACGATTCGGCCGCGAACGGCTGGAGCGGCTTCCGCTCCGCGCTCACGAACAGGTCGCAGATCACCTGGGAGGATCTTGCAGAATTCGGAGACAGTGAGGAACTGACGATCCGGTCGGAGCGCTCGGCGCTGAACGTCGGCGCGGAGCTGAAGCTCACACCGTTCATCAATCCGGGTCTGGCCTCCGACTTCCGCTGGGAGAGCAGTGCGCATGTGCGGGTCTTTGCGGACGGCACCGTGCTCGCGCTGAAGCCGGGCATCGCGACCGTGACCTGCGAAAGCAGCGACGGCAAATATCACGCCGAGATCCTGCTGAATATCACCGGCACGGCCTTCGATCCGGAGGACCGTCTGCTCCTGCCGCTGCCCAAGAGCGCTGTCAGCTACACTTCCGCCGGCGCGGAAAGCATGCAGATCCCATGCAGCGAGCTCAACGGCGTCTACTTCCTGAACGGCGGAAAGCTCAGCTTCTATTCCCCTGCGGCAGATACGCTCTCCGAGGTGATGGATTTCAAAGGATGCGCCGCTGCATATACCGCGGATCACATGCTGTATGTGCCGAACGGTTCGCAGTGTACGGTCTATGACCTGCTGTCGCGCAGTGTCACGCAGCGGATCACAATTCCGGGGTATCAGATCAAGGCTGCCGGTGCGGATGCACAGGGCAGGATCTACCTTGCAGCGAATGACAGCATCGTGACGAACTCTTACCGGATCTTCCTGTATACACCCGACGGTGCACAGCTCGCCGTCGTGCCGGTTCCGTACACGATCTACAGCTTCAGCGGCTTTGATGAAACAAACGGAAATTTCTATGCAGAATCCTTCGGCGAATGGAACTCCGGCAGCTCTTCCGGTTCGGGCAAAGTGCTGACCTGCGGCAGATTCTACGACGACCGTCTGGTGTTCAGCGGACAGATCATGCCGCTCACCGCCCCGGAGCCGGAAAACCGCCTTGCGGAAACGATCACCGGCATTCTCGGCAAAACGCAGCAGGCGCGGCTTGTCTCCTCCTCCTCCGGCAGCACACACCGCCGCAGCAGCGCGATGCTGGGCAATTATGCAGCATTGGTCAGCGCGTATATGCGCGGGTTTCTGATGTTCGATTCCTCGCAATACCCGTTCAGCGGGACGGAGAATCCCGTCACATTCGCACAGGACCGCAAAAGCCTCTATGCGCTTTCCGATGACAAATGGAGCGTCGGCCTGCGGGCTGCATGGAATGAAAGCAGAGGGACTGTGCTGACCTACGGAGAGAATCAGTCGGTTCTCGAATTCGATCCTGTCACCGGCACGAATTACGCCGTCTATACGGCATCCTATCCCGTGTTCAGTCTGGAGCTTCTGGGCGATTATCTCATGCTGACCGAGCGTGATCCGGACGGAAACTACTATCTGGAGCTCATCAGCACCGCACTGCCGGAAGCCGCCGGGATCGCGGCAGACAAAACCACGCTGAAGGTCGGCGAATCCTCGGCGGTCACACACGGCACGCTGCCCTACACGCTCCTGCACTGCTGGCGCTCCTCCGACAGCAGCATCGCTTCCGTGACAGACGGCGGGATCATAACAGGCTGGCGTCCCGGCACGGCGGAGATCGCCTTCGTCCCCTTCGGCGGCAATCCGGTCGCAAGATTCCGCGTGCGCATTGAAAAGAACGGCATCACGTCCCCGCCGTTCCTGAAAACGGAGCTCGCGGGCAGCATCAGCGACAATGTGTCCGACAACAATTACATCTCGAACAGCACATCCGTGCGCTCGTATCTGTATGAGGATGCGGACGGCGGACTGGTGCGGGTCGAGCCGGAGGACGGACAGGTCAGAACCGAAGTCTATACGGCGTCGGACCGGTTGGATGCGGTTCGTATCATTGAGATGCCGCTCCCGATCTTCGGCGGTTTCTTCGCAGGCAGCGACGCAGACTATTATGTGTTCGGCAATTCCAACAACGACTATCTGGCGGATCAGACGGTCGTGATGATCCGGAAATACAGCAAGCAGGGCGATCTGCTCGGCGAGCTCTCCCTCACCGGAGAGAACACGGTCAGGCCGTTCAGCGACGGCGCGCTCCGCATGACAGAGCAGGACGGTCTGCTCCTGATCAGCACCGCCCATGACTGGTACAAACCATATTCGGACCACTCCTACAGCATCGGCCAGAGCAATATGCTGCTGGTCGTGGACGAAGCGAACATGACCTTTGCCGCCACAGATTATGCCCCCGTGACAGCATCGCCCGTCAGTCTCTCCGGCGTCCGGAATCAGTTTGTCGCATCTGACGGACAGGCGGTCTATTGCTGCGAGCACACAAGCGGCTCCCCTAATTATGTGACGCTGATGAAATACCCGTCAGCTCTCGACATCCAGTCATGCCGGTCAAAGGCCGTATTCTCCTCCAATCCAGACGGAAGCTATGACAGCAGCAGCCTTTCCGTCGGCGGTCTGGCGCTTTCCACGGATTCCTGCCTGGTCGTCGGCAATACGGGCGGTATGAAGAATTCGGACAGCAGCTCCGAAGTGTACCGCAATGCATTCCTTTCCGTGACGGGCAAGGATCTGACCGTGACAAGCTATCGCTATCTCACCGGCTACACCGCAGCCGACTGCGTACAGGTCAGAACACCGCAGATCGTCCCGCTGAGTGAAAATGCGTTCCTGATCCTGTGGGAGGAGTACCGGGCAGCAGAGAAATCCTACAGCGTGCGTGCGATGACGGTAGACGGCGACGGCCACACCACACAGTCCCCGGTCATTCTCCGCGGTCTGCGGCTCTCGGACTGTCAGCCGGTCATGACAACGGATGGGATCGTCTGCTGGTATGTAACGGAAAAGAGCGCCCCGACCCTCTGCCGGCTCAACCCCTATGACCTTTTCGAGACATCCATGGGTACGGCAGGTGACCTCAACAGCGACGGTGCGGTCAATATCAGCGATCTCGTGATCCTGCGCCGTGCAGCGATCAATGATCTGCCCGAGCCGCTGCTCTCGACCGACGCAGATATCAATTCCGACGGAAAATTCGATCTGAAGGACATTCTTGTGCTCGGCAGAAGGCTCCTGACCATGCCGCGCCCGCCGTATGTGAAAGGCGGTGCCGTGCAGTGAAACAGCATCATCCGATTATCAAAGCAGTCGCCGCCGTCCTTCTGCTCCGGAGCTGCTTCGGGCAGCCTTTTCCGGTACAGCGGTCTGTCAGCAAGGCTTCTGCGGCGTCTGTGCAGACAGCAGCGGCGGCGGATTCTAATACAGCAGAGCCGGAGGAGATCACCCCGGCAGTGACCGATATTCCTCCGGCCGTGACAGAGCCCGCCGTGACAGGCGCAGACTATGCCGCAGCGGTCGGAGAAACGACCACCGTGCTCCCGTTTTTTGAGACAACTGCCCGTGCGCCGGTTTCCGCGCAGATCGCGCTCCCGGCTGTTCAGGCATCGCCCGGCGGGACAGTTGATGTTCCGGTGCGTCTGGATCAGAACGGCGGCATCGCGGCACTGCGGCTTTCCGTACAATACAATGAAATGCTGCTCACGCTGACGGATGTCCGGGACAGCGGTCTGCTCAAAGGCGCGGAATTCACATGCAGCTCTGACCTCTCCGCCAAGCCGTTCGGCATGCTCTGGGATATTCAGGAGCCCTATGTTCCGGAAGCGACCGGACTGCTCGCGGTGCTGACCTTCCGGGTCTCATCGCTGGCTGCGGGAAATGTGATGCTGAAGATCACAGGCGATGCCGTTGACCAGTGGGGCGAGCCGGTTCAGCTCGGCCTCAGCAACGGAACCGTCGGGATCATCGAACAGACCGGCATGACGACCACAAGTGTCACCACGACCACAACCTCGACACGCGCCGTCGGCAGAGTGACGACGACCAAACTGAATGTCAACCTCACCGCTTCGGACGTCACTGTTGCAAAGGGTGACAGCGTTTCGGTGTCGGTGCGGCTCACGCAGAATGACGGACTTTCTGCGCTGCGGCTGTTCCTGCAGTATGACCGGACCAAACTGAAGCTGACAAACGTCGAGGAATACGGGCTCCTCAGCGGGGCGGTATTTTCCGCAGGCGATTCGGGCGGCGATCCGGTCGGCCTGCTCTGGGATGACCCGCGCCTGCCGCATCAGGAAACGGGCAGACTTATGACGCTGCACTTCCGGATACTGCCGCAGGCAGAGGGCATCACGCGGGTAAAGCTGCTGGCAGATGCGGTCGATGTCGCGGTAAATCCGCTTCAGGTTTCGCAGATCGACGAGATCATCCGGCTGACCGACTACGACGCGCCGGGCGACTTTGATCAGGACGGTCATTATCTGGTCGCAGATCTGGTGCTTTACAGCCGGTATCTGGCGGAGGACACCGCCCTGACGGAGGCGCAGGTCAGCGGCATTCTCAACGCGCCGGAGAGCGATGCAGACGGGGACGGGCGGCATACACTGTCGGATCTCACCGTTCTGATGCAATGGCTGCAAGAGCGCAGCGCCCGCATGCCGTGAATTTGTTTTGCGTTCAGTGCAGCCTATGCAGTAAACAAACGGAAACAAAAGCGGCGTGCGATTCCGGAGCGGAAGCATAAGAGAAGGGGAATCACAGGGAGCGTGAGCGGCCGCAGGGAGCGATGTTCCCGCTCCTTGCGGTTCTCCCCCCTCGCACCGGCGGAGAGAATCAGGCTGCATTCAGCACACAGCGCATATAGGGGGTATTGAACTGTGCGTGCCATCACAGCCTGAATGATATTCAACCGCACCTTTTTCTGCTTTTTTTCGCAAAACGCTTGACAAGCCGCCCCTTTTGTGCTATAATAATTTCTGTTATATGCGAGAAATTAGCTCAGTTGGCAGAGCATCTCCCTTTTAAGGAGAGGGTCGAGGGTTCGAACCCCTCATTTCTCACTCATGAATATTTCGTAAATGCGCTGTTTTCCTGTATTGGGAGAACAGCGTATTTACTTTTGGACACTGTTTGAGGGCTCTATGAGGGCTCTACACGCAAAAAGAGGAATTCGCCGGCTGTGGTGAATTCCTCTTTTCTTGCTTATTCTGCTTTTTGGTTTTCGTCGCCGGATGCCTCATCAGGCTGCTTATTCCGCGTGATGAGCATAGCCTGCAATGCATTGGCTGCTTCGGTGTCCGCGTCCTTGATCGCGTGAAGATAGCGCTGTGTCGTTGCGAGATTGCTGTGACCGAGCCGCGACTTCACCTGCTGGAGATTCACGCCGGAGTACAGCAGCAAGGTTGCCGAGGTGTGCCGCAGACAGTGAAACTTGCGGACTTTGAAGCCGTTGCGCTTCAAAAACTTCCTGAACTGCTTGGACGGCGTCTGAT
>CAMNJD010000408.1 GCA_946540705.1 uncultured Ruminococcus sp.
TCTCGGCGAGGATGCCGTCTGCGCATATCTCGAACGGCAGGGCGCAGAAATTCTCCGGCGGAATTATACGGTTCGCGGCGGGGAGATCGACATTATTGCTAAGCTGGACGGCTGGCTGCTCTTTGTCGAGGTCAAGACCCGGCGCCCCGGCGCACTGGAATCCGGCGCAGCCGCAGTCAATGCACAGAAGCAAATGCATATTATCCGCACGGCTGAGCAATATCTGCTGAACAATCCGTGCGGGCTGCAGCCGCGGTTCGATGTCGCGGAGGTCGAATACTCCGGACAGTTCGTGCGGCATATTGAATATCTCGCAGGCGCATTTGACGCCTCCGGATACTGAGAATACGCACATTCCCTATTCAAATTCTGATTGAGGAGGAAATATATGCTTTACCACAGCACAAGAAACAAAAATCTCTCCGTCACCGGCGCAGAGGCGATCGCACAGGGCATCGCCGCGGACGGCGGTCTGTTTGTCCCGGAGTCCATTCCGGAGCTGACTGCTGCGGATTTCGACGCGCTGAAGGGGCTCTCCTATGCGGAGCGCGCCGCAAGACTGTTCAGTCTCTACCTCACCGATTTCACCGGCGAGGAGCTGCGCGAATGCACGCATCATGCCTATGAGTCCGGCAGCTTCGAGACACCGAATGTGCAGGAGATCACGACTCTCGCGGACGGCTCCATGCTGCTTGAGCTCTGGCACGGCCCGACCTGCGCCTTTAAGGATATGGCGCTTCAGATCCTGCCGCATTTCCTCACCCGTTCGATCAAAAAGACCGGCATTGACCGTGAGGTCGTCATCCTGACCGCAACCTCCGGCGATACCGGAAAGGCCGCACTCGCAGGCTTTCAGGATGTCCCCGGCACCAGGATCATGGTGTTCTATCCCGAGGACGGCGTCAGCTCCATGCAGAAGCGCCAGATGCAGACACAGGAGGGCGAAAATGTCTGTGTCTGCGCAGTGAAAGGCAATTTCGATGACTGCCAGAACGGCGTCAAGGCGATCTTCACCGACCCGGATATGCAGAAGGCACTCGCCGATCACGGCATGCAGTTCTCCAGCGCGAATTCGATCAACTGGGGCAGACTGGTCCCGCAGATCGTCTACTACGTTTCCGCGTATGTGACGATGCTCGAAAAGGGCCTCCTCGAAAACGGACAGCGCTTTGCACTGACCGTCCCGACCGGCAACTTCGGCAACATCCTCGCTGCATGGTACGCAAAGCAGATGGGCGTGCCGATCCGGCATCTGGTCTGCGCCTCCAATATCAATAAGGTGCTCACAGACTTCATCGACACCGGCGTCTACGACCGCAGACGCGATTTCCACGCGACCGTTTCGCCGTCTATGGATATCCTCATCTCCAGCAACCTCGAACGTCTGCTCTATCACATGACCGGCGAGGACGATGCACAGATCAGAGCATGGTTCACCGCGCTGAAGGAGAACGGCAGCTATCAGATCCCGGTCGAGCTGCGGAACCGCATTCAGGCGGAATTCTCCGGCAGCTTCTGGAATGACGAAGCGACAAAGGCAATGATCGGCAGGGTCTTTGCCGAGAACGGCTACCTCAGCGATACCCATACCGCAGTCGGCATCTGTGCGGCGCGTGACTACACGGCCAATGCCCCCGAGCAGTCTCCGATGCTCATTGCCTCGACCGCGAACCCCTACAAGTTCGGCGCAGCAGTGCTCGAAGCGATCGGCGGCGACACGAATGCCGATGAATATGAGATCCTTGACCGGCTTCAGGCAAAGTCCGGCATGCAGATCCCGAAGGCACTCGCCGAGCTCAAAACAAAGAAAGTCCGCTTCTCTGACGTCGTTGCGCAGGATCAGATGCCTGCTTTCGTCAAGGAAAAGCTGGGGATCGCGTGAGCCTTTTCGTCATTGGTGATACCCACCTGTCATTCGGCGTTCAGAAGCCGATGGATATTTTCGCGGGCTGGGAGAATCACACGGAGCTGCTGAAAAAAGCATGGCTCGAACGGGTGCAGCCGGAGGATACCGTTGTGCTCGCGGGCGATATTTCGTGGGGCATGACGCTGGACGAGGCACTGCCCGATTTTCAGTGGCTCAATGATCTGCCGGGAAAAGAGAAGATCATTCTCAAGGGCAATCACGACTACTGGTGGGTCACGATGAAAAAAATGCAGGCGTTTTTTGACGCGCATCAGCTTCAGACGCTCCGCATTCTGCACAACAACTGCTATGCCTATGAAAATATCGGCATCTGCGGCACAAGAGGCTGGGTCAATATGGAGCCGGGCGAAGAAACGCCGGACGATGCCAAGATCAGCGCCAGAGAGGCGCAGCGGCTCGATGTGTCAGTCACTGCGGCAGAGCAGCAGGGGCTCAGACCCGCCGTCTTTCTGCACTATCCCCCGCTCTACGGCGCAAGCTGCAATTACCCGATGCTCGATGTGCTCTGGAAGCATCAGATCACGGACTGCTGGTACGGGCATGTTCACGGGAAATCGCAGCATAAATGCGCGGTCAACGGCGTGCGCAGCGGTGTGAACTATCACTTGATCTCGGGGGATTATGTACAGTTTATTCCACAAAAGATCGTGTAAACTGTAGGAATCAAAGAAAGCAGAAAAACTGCTGGAAAATTGCGGCTTTTTATGCTATAATAAAGTGTCTGTCATATACCCCTCTGTCCGCAGAGATGCGCGGAGGGCGCATGATAAAGAAATCGAAATTTGGAGGAACAACCAATGAGCTTAGTGTCCGATGTGAAAACAGATGTAAATATGAGAGAAGTAACCTTCTCGATCACCCCGGAGGATCTCGAAGCTGCCTGCGAGCGCGTCTATCAGCGCCAGAAGAAGGATATCGCAGTCAAGGGCTTCCGCAAGGGCAAGGTGCCGCGCAAGATGGTCGAAAAGCTGTACGGTGAGGAGGTCTTCTTCGAGGATGCCGTCAACCAGATCATCCCCGGCGAGCTCGATACCATCATCCGCGAGAACGACATCAATATCATCGACCGTCCGTCTGTCGAGCTCGTTTCCTGCTCGAAGGCTGAGGGCGCTGTCTGCAAGGCAACCCTCATCACCAAGCCGGAGGTCACTGTCTCTGCATACAAGGGCATCCACGCACCGATGCAGGTCCGTGAGGTCACCGAGCAGGATATCGACCAGCAGATCGACATGCTCCGTCAGCGTCAGGCCAGAGTCATCGACATCGACGACCGCGCCGCACAGCTCGGCGATGAGGTCAAGATCAACTTCGAGGGCTTCATCGACGATGAGGCGTTTGAAGGCGGCAAGGGCGAGGGCTATCCGCTCCGGCTCGGCAGCGGTCAGTTCATCCCCGGCTTTGAGGATCAGATCGTCGGCAAGAGCATCGGCGACAAGTTCGATGTCAATGTCACCTTCCCGGAGGATTATTCCGAGGAGCGCTATGCAGGCAAGGCTGCTGTGTTCAAGACCGAGCTGCTCGGCATCACCGCACAGGAGCTGCCGGAGGTCGATGACGAATTCGCAAAGGACGTCTCCGAGTTTGATACCGTTGCTGAAATGCGTGAGGATATCAAGAAGCGCCTGACCGATGCAGCAGAGCAGTCCGCTCAGACCGCATTCGAGAACGCGATCTTCGATACGGTCGTTGCCGGCACGGACGGCGTCATTCCGCAGGTGCTCTATGATCGCCGCATCGACCAGAGAATCCGTGAGTTCGAGAACCAGCTCCAGTCCCAGTACGGCGACTTAAAGCTCTCTGAGTACCTCCAGCTCACCGGCATGACCATGGAACAGCTCCGCGATGAGTATGAGCCGCAGGCAAAGAAGGAAGTCATGCTGCGCCTCGCACTCGAAAAGATCGCTGACACCGAGGATATCCAGGTCTCCGATGAGGAGCTTGAGGAAGGCCTCTCCGAGTTCGCTGCACAGATGAAAGCACCGCTCGAGCTCGTCAAGTCAAGAATCCCGGTTGAGGATTACAGAACCGATATGCGCGTGCAGAAGGTCGTTGAGCTCATCAAGAGCAATGCGATTGTTGACAACAGCACTGCGGAGAATGCTCAGGAGGCTCCCGCTGAAGAAGCAAAGGCTGCTGAGGAATCCGCAGAATAAGACAAACACAGTATCAGACCGGCTCCTGCCCTGCACGGAAACCTGTGCAGGGCTGAAGCCGGAACATTGCTTTATAAGGGATTTGCCGAATCTGCGCGGATCCCGCCGAAGAAAGGATGGCTACTTCGTATGATGAACATGAACATGAGCCTCGTCCCGACCGTCATCGAACAGACAAACCGCGGCGAGCGTGCCTACGATATCTATTCCCGACTGCTCAACGACCGCATCATCATGCTCTCGGAGGATGTCAATGACGTCACCGCAAGCCTCGTCGTCGCACAGCTCCTGTTCCTCGAGAGTCAGGATCCGGAGAAGGATATCTCGCTCTATATCAATTCCCCCGGCGGCTCTGTGACTGCCGGCATGGCGATCTATGACACCATGCAGTATATCAAGTGCGACGTCGCGACGATCTGCATCGGCCTCGCGGCATCTATGGGCGCGCTGCTGCTGTCCTCCGGTGCAAAGGGCAAGAGAATGGCGCTCCCGAACAGCGAAATCATGATCCACCAGCCTCTCATCATGGGCGGCGGACTCTCCGGTCAGGCGACCGATATCAAGATCCGCACAGACAACCTCCTGCGCACCAAGGGCAACCTCAACCGCATCCTCTCTGAGAATACCGGCAAGGAGCTCAGCGAGATCGAGCGCGATGTCGAGCGCGACTACTTCATGACCGCGGAGGAAGCAATGAAATACGGCCTGATCGACAAGGTTGTTGCCAAGC
This sequence comes from uncultured Ruminococcus sp., assembly GCA_946540705.1. Taxonomy (GTDB): domain Bacteria; phylum Bacillota; class Clostridia; order Oscillospirales; family Ruminococcaceae; genus Firm-04. The sequence goes on from CAMNJD010000408.1 coordinate 4,811, forward strand.
GGTAAAACTGCGCACTGACCGGGTCATGCCGTTCAATAAAGTAAAGGGAGAATTTTCATGCCGGAAAAAGGAATGCGTACCTGTAATTTTTGCGGGAAACCGGAGAGTAAAGTGCAGAGCATCTTCTCCGCCGGTACCAATAATATCTGTGACGAATGCGTCACGTACTGCTATGAGCTGCTCTACGGCGACCTCGACCTGAAGCCGCAGTCGCAGCGCAGCTCCCGCAATAAAAAGTCGCAAAAGAAGATCAATCTTCTGAAGCCCGCTGAGATCAAAAAGGTGCTCGATGAGTATGTCATCGGACAGGAGCAGGCGAAGATCTCGCTCTCGGTTTCAGTCTATAACCACTACAAGCGCATCCTCAGCCAGGATGACGGCGACGATGTTGAGCTGCAAAAGAGCAATGTGCTGCTGCTCGGGCCGACCGGTGTCGGCAAGACCTACCTCGCACAGACGCTCGCCAAGATCCTCGATGTGCCGTTCGCGATCGCAGATGCAACCACGATCACGGAGGCCGGTTATGTCGGCGATGATGTCGAGAACGTGCTGCTCCGGCTCATTCAGGCTGCGAATTTCGATGTAGAGGCAGCCGAGCGCGGCATCATCTACATCGACGAGATCGACAAGATCGCCAGAAAATCCGAGAACAC
>CAMNJD010000409.1 GCA_946540705.1 uncultured Ruminococcus sp.
CTCAAAGATCATGAACGAGCAAATCATCATCATGATGGCATACACCAGACTCATTGAACTGTTCAGATAAAACGCAATGCTCATCAGCATCATGACAACGCCGGATATTTTGTTCAGGCTGCTCAGAAGAAACATGGCGATTTCGTAGGTTGTTTCCAGATGTGTACTGTAGGTTGTGAATGCGTCGATCGAATCATCCACGCTTGTGATACTTTTGCCGAACAGATTGAAATTTCTGACCTCTGCGATCCCTCTCACATATTCCAGAATCCTTGAAACCATTGTATCCTGTGCGGTTGTCGCTTTGTCGGAAGTCTTGCTTTCCGCCCGGATCATCAGTTCCGTGCCGATCAGATAGATGACCATTGTCGCAAGCGCCACAAGTGCTATTTTTGCATCAAAAAAGAACATAGATGCAATGATGACAAGGGTTGTGATAATGCCTTTTGTAACGACCATGACGCATCTTGTGGCAATGCCTGAAAGATTATCCATCGTATTGGTTGCGATGGATGTGACCTTGCCAAGCCCCTCACTGTTGAAGTACCCCATCGGAACATAGCGCAGATGCTCTGCAATTTCCATGCGCTTGATGGACGAAGTGTTATAGCCGCCTCTTGTTTGCAGCATGGTCGTTTTCAGGGATACAAGTGTCTGCAAAACAATGGAGGCACACATGATGCCCGCCGCAGTATAAGCAGTCTGCTTCGACAGTCCGCCCTCCAGAATCGCCTTAACGACAACGAAAACAGCTGGGATCCGCATGGCGACAAAGAGTGCATGAAATACGCCCAGAAAGATCGAAAAATAGAACTGCTTTCTCTCTTTTTCACCGCAGAAATCAAAGAATTTTTTGAGTGTCCGGAACATTATGCCTCCTCCTTTCTCACAGCAATGTGATTCTCCCACATACTTCTGTATAGCGGGCTTGTTTGCAATAATTCCTTTTGTGTGCCGGATGCTTCGACATTGCCGTCATGAATGAGGAAGATTTTGTCTGCGTCCGCAATGGTCGAGAGCCGGTGTGCAATGACGATCAGCGTTTTCCCTGCGGTCAGTTTGCTGAGTGCAGATTGAATCACGGATTCACTTTCGGGATCCGTATAGCTTGTGGCTTCATCGAGGATCACTATAGGTGCATCCTTGAGCATTGCCCGCGCAATCGAAATTCGCTGCCGTTCGCCGCCGGAAAGATGTCCGCCCGAACCGCCGCAGACGGTATGATAGCCGTTTTCAAGGGACATAATGAAATCGTGACAGCCACATTTCTTTGCTGCTTCGATGACTTCTGCATCGGTCGCGCCCTCTCTGCCCATGCGGATATTATCCATAACGCTTTTGTCAAAGAGATAATTCTCCTGCGAGACATACGCCACATATTTGTTATACTCCGAAAGCGGCATATCCTTGATATTCACGCCGCCGATCGTGATCGCACCGGAATCCACATCCCAGAGCGACGCGATCAGCCTTGCAATGGTGGATTTACCGGAACCCGACGGTCCGACCAGCGCATTGACTGTACCTTTTGTGATCTCCATATTGATGCCGTGTAAAATTTCCGTATCTTTATAGGAAAAGCGAACATCCTGCAAGGAAATCGCATAATCATGCGGCTTGTTTTTGCTGACAGCAGGGCGTTTCAGGTCCTTTTCATCCATCACATCTGCCATATCGCTGACAATTTCGCCGATTCTCGACATATCATCAGCATAGCCGAACACGGTTACAAGCGGTGCAACCGTGCCGAAGGACAGAATAATCAGCACGATCAGATCTGCAGGGGCAAGACTGCCGTTCATGCAATAAAACACACCGGACGGCAGCAGGCCGAGCATTGTCGCGGGAAAGCACGCCATGCCGAAATTCTGCCAGAAATTTTCTTTCCGCATCCAGTCGATGAAGCAGTCTGCACCTTCTTTTGCGGCTTTCACGAATTTTCCGTAGGATGTTTTGCTCTGTCCGAATGCCTTGATCACCTCAATACCGCCGATATATTCCACAGTCGCAGCATTGAGTGCCTTTGTCTTTTTGATGGTATTGGGATAATATTTCGGCGTGGATGCCATCATGACCGCAAAAGCGATCATTCCGGCTGGAATACAAATGAGCTGCCAGAGTCCCACGCGCCAGTCAATGTGCATCATGTAAATAAACATGGCAACCGCACCGATGATATTTGCTGTAAACTCCGGTACAACGTGTGCGAGCGTCGGTTCAACCTGATCGGCTCTGTCGCAGATGATGTTTTTGTATTCGCCGGAGGAGCGTGCCTGCACCGCACCAAGCGGCATGGTGTTCAGCTTTTTCAGCAGTTTTTTTCGTGCATTGCCGATCAGCCCGAAGGTTGCGCCGTGTGAGGAGTAGGTCGAAAAGCCGTGAAATGCATAGCGCAGCATCCAGAGAATGCCGATTTGTATGCCTCTTTGCATATAGAAATTCATATCCTGCCCACCCTCAACCAGCGCACGAATTAGCGCAGCAAGGCAGATATAGGTGAGCAGCATACACGCAACGCCGAGCAGTTCAAGCGTGACACTCAACAGGTAGATGCCCCGTTTTCCTTTCGTGAATTCCCACAGCCAGCTGAATGTATTTTTGTTCAGCACGGGCTGTGCGGCGGCGGTATTGTTTTCTTTTTGCATATTCCAAGTTCCTCCCTAATTAGTTAGATTATGCTAACCGCTATGTTTTGATTTACCCCGCCGATGCAGCGGGGCTTGTTCCCGTTCAGATGCCGAGCCATGTTTTCCATGCAGGCTGATAGAATTCCGAAAGCGTTTCGGCATAATGCATGGCTTGCTCCCGACTGAGATCGTGAATCAGCGGCTGAAAGAACGACTCCACATATGCTGTGGAAAGCAGATGAAATTCCGTTTTGTCAAAATCATGCACCTGACCGCCGTTTGCCTTGATCTCATCCAGATAGCGCAGCGTTGCTTCTTCTTCGAGCTTTGCTGCTTCATGCTTGAAATCCTCATAGCGCGTACCCTCAGAGCGCAGAATCAGCAGCCTGAATTCGTCCAGATGGCTGTATATATACGCCATCATGCGGACAGCTTCTCCCTGATTTTCCCATTCTTTTGCTGCGGCTTCATCCATATAGGCAGATTCGATTGAATGATACAATTCGTAAAAGCCCTGTATTGCAGGTTCAACCAGCGATTCAAAAAGCGCTTCTTTGCTTGCAAAATGCTTATACAGACCGCCGACCTGAATGCCTGCATCTGCTGCAATTCGCCGCAGGGAGGCATCGCTGTAACCATATTCGAGGAATTCTTTTTTCGCTGCTTCGATGATTCGTTTATGGCTTTCCGTTTTGTCTCTTGGCACGATATACCCTCCTCTCCGTAAGTGAACAATGTTCATGAACCGCTATTAGTATACACCGTTCACTGATATTTGTCAAGAGGTTTTTGAAATTTTTCTCTGTCCCTCTTGACAGTATCATAAAAAACTGTTATAATGCATTTAGCGACGATTATTTTGAATATCGTCGCTATATGATCGAAAAGCAGTCGCAAGGAGGAGAAAATGTCACCGAAGATATTCTCTATCGCAGAAAAGGAACAGCTCAAAGAGAAGATGTTTTTCGCTGGGCTGGAGCTTTTGAAGGAACACGGCATGACACATATGTCTGTTGAAAAAATCACCGCTGCCGCCGGAATCGGCAAGAGTACATTCTACAATTTCTTTCTGACAAAGGAAGATTTTGTCTTACAGCTCATTGAATTCAACCGCAGCCGTTTCTGGAAAGCAGTCGCTGATATGCTCGGCAATCGGGAGAAGCTGACAGTTGACGAAAGCAAGCAGGTATTACGTGAAATCATCAACAACAATGATAGTGTATACCAGTATCTCACACCGGAGGACGAAAAAAAGCTGGCAGATGCGATGCCGGACAAGGGCGCAGCGGATATTGAAGAAGAAGCCGAGACACTGAAACGACTGTTTGCATTGTTCGAGGGTGTTCGTGCAAATGCTGACTATGCCGTCATTTCCAATCTGCTGAAAATTCTGGCGATGACCGCCGAAAACCGCACGATGCTCCACGAAACCGGCTATACGCAGACGCAGGAGAAGCTGTTTGATCTGCTGTTTGACTGTGTGTTTGAGGAGGGACAGCATGAATAAACAGCCAAAGAAAAAAGAAGGAATTGCAAGGCTCATGGAGCTTGCAGGCACGAAAAAAGCCGGAATGACCGCCGCCTGCACGCTGTCCGTGCTGTCGAGCGTGTTCAAAATCATCCCGTTTTTTACGATCTATGTCATCCTGAAAAAGCTGATTGCGTGCTACTCCGCAAGTGGGAGTTTCACGTTTTCCGAGGTCAGCGTACCGGTCATATTGACTGCTGCCAGTGCTGTTTTATACGGCATCTGTGCATATGCTTCTGCAATGCTTTCTCACGGCGCGGCGTTTGATATTCTCTATGAGCTGCGGATGAAGCTGATGGAGAAAATGGGGCGCATCTCCTCCGGCTATTACACCGCGAACACGCAGGGCGCAATCAAAAAGCTGTTGATCGAGGATGTAGAGCAGATCGAAGTCTTCATCGCACACAGTATGTGCGAGGTTGCCGCAGCAATTGCAACGCCGCTGTTCACAATCATCGTGCTGTTTATCGTAGACTGGCGGCTGACGCTTGTATCGCTGCTGCCGATCGTATGCTCCTTTGTGATACTCGGCATGGCACTCAAAAAACCGGACGGCGCAAAGCATCAGCAGAACATGGCAGACGCGAAATCCAGAATGGAAGGCACGATCATCGAGTACATTCACGGGATGTCCGTTATCAAAATATTCGGTGGGACGAAAAATGCCTTTAAACGCTATGAAACCGATCTGAACGGCTTCACAAAAACTGTCCATGATACGGCATATTACAATGCAAACGGCATGGGGCTGTACTACGCTTTTTTCGGCGCACAGGTATTGTTTCTGCTTCCGGCTGCAATTATCATGCTGAATCATGCTGCAAGTTATGCGGATGTTCTTCCGAAAATCTTATTCTTCCTTGTTGTGTGTGCAGGCTTAAAAGAACCGCTTGAAAATATGATGAATGTGTCCATTGACAGCACGAAGATCAATGTCGGCATACAGCGAATTGATGCACTGCTTGCAGAACCGGAGATTGCACTTGTCGGAGACGGAAAACAACTTACGGCTTATGATATATCGTTTGAAAATGTGTCGTTTGCCTATCCGGGCAGCGGCACAAATGCTTGCAGTGCGGTTAGTCTACGCTTACCGCAAGGAAGCTGCAATGCACTGGTCGGGCCGTCCGGCGGCGGAAAAACAACGATCGCACAGCTTTTGCTGCATTTCTATGAAACAGACTGCGGAACCATTCGCATCGGGGGAACCGATATCCGCGAGATTCCGCATGAAGAACTTGTCCGTCATATTGCCTATGTGTTTCAGGATTCGTTTGTGTTCCATGATACGATCGAAAACAACATCCGTATGGGCAATGAAACTGCGACCTTTGAGGATGTCAAAAACGCTGCAAAAGCTGCAAATATCCATGATACAATCGAAGCATTGCCTGACGGCTATCAGACCGTTGTCGCTGATAATACCGGGCTGTCCGGCGGCGAAAAGCAGCGCATTGCGATTGCGAGAGCCATTCTGAAGGATGCGCCAATCGTCATTTTAGACGAAGCGACTGCATTTGCAGATGCGGAAAATGAATCGAAGATACAGGAAGCATTTTCGAGGCTTTCCAAAGGGAAAACGGTCATCATGATCGCACACAGATTAAAGACGATACAGAATGCGGACAATATTCTTGTAATGAATGAGGGGCATCTGGAAGCAGTCGGCGGACATGACGAGCTGATGCAAAGTTGTGCGCTGTATCGGGATATGGTTGCTGCAAATGAACGGCGTGACGGCTGGACAATGAGAACGGAGGGACAGCGGAATGAAACATGAAAAACTCGCAAAATGGTGGAATATCATCACCTACGGAGACAGCGGCAAATACACAAAATTCATTGCATGGCTGTTTCTGGACAGCTTTGTCGCGTCGATTCCGTCGAGTATCCTGATGGCAGCGGTGTATTTTCTGTTAGCTCCTGTACTGGACAGCACAAAAGCCTATGAGCAAAAGCCTTTCTGGATCTTAGTCGGGATCCTTCTGGTGCAAACGGTTGCCTATGCGCTTGTGCGGAGAAAATCGTATCTTGATATTTGTGTCGGTCATGTTTCGGCACAGCAGAATGAAAAGCTGCGGCTCGGCGACAAGCTGAAAACACTGCCGATGGGTTATTTTTCCACGCATGATGCTGGTGAACTGTCCACACTGCTGATGCGAAATTACGAAGAAATCGAAAACCTGTCATCAAGCATTGTCGCAAACGGTGCAGTCATTGCAATACGCCTTTTGATTGCACTGGTCGTGCTGAGTATTTTCAATGTAAAAATGACGCTGGCGATGTTTATTGTCATTCCGCTTGCGATTCCGTTTGCGGTCATCAGTTATCGGCGGGTTGCGTACACAAGTGCCGACCTGATTGCAATTCAGCAGCAGACGGCGGCAAATGTGATCGAGTATGCAGGCGGCATTACAACCTTGCAGGCATACGGTCAGACCGGCAGTTCCTTTGAACGGCTGAAAAGGGACTTTGCCAAACTTCGTGACGATTCCAAACGGCAAGAAAAAGCCGGCGGTGCTGTTTCCATGTACGGCAGAGCCATTTTGTTCAGCGGAATCGCAATCGTCATGGGATTCGGTGCATATCTGCTTTCAGTCGGTGAAATCAGTCCGTTTTTCTACATCATGTGTCTGCTTGCGGCATTGCAGGTCTATGAGCCGATCATGCAGCTTTTCGTGTTTGTGATCAGCACGGCACGCATCAATCAGTGCATTGAGAAGCTGTCGGCGCTCAAAGAGGAAACACCGCTCAAGGTGAACGAACCGGCACAGACAACATCGCGCAGTGATATTGCGTTTAGGAATGTTCATTTTTCCTATGACGGAAAAGCGGAGATTATCAAGGGTATCAGCTTTCAGATACCGGAACGGAAATTCGTTGCGTTGGTCGGTTCATCCGGCTCCGGTAAGACAACGATCGCACGGCTGCTGGCTCGTTTCTGGGATATATCGGAGGGCGAGATCAGCATCGGCGGTGTGCCGATCACAGCCATGACGCAGGAGCATCTGCTTTCAAAAATCAGCATGGTATTTCAGGATGTGTATTTGTTCAAGGACACGATCGCACAAAATATCCGCATCGGAAAGCCGGACGCAGCGCAGGATGAGATGATTGCCGCAGCAAAAGCAGCAGCGTGCCATGATTTTATCATGTCGTTGCCGGACGGATATGATACGATGATCGGTGAAGGCGGATCGACGCTTTCAGGCGGCGAAAAGCAGCGTATTTCCATTGCAAGAGCGATCCTTTCCGATGCGCCGATCGTTTTTCTTGATGAGGCGACCGCAAGTCTTGATCCGGAAAATGAGGTGCTGATTCAGCAAGCTATTGATGAGTTGGTGAAGAATAAAACCGTTCTGGTGATTGCACACCGTTTACAATCGGTGATGAATGCAGATGAGATCATTGTGCTGGATGACGGCAGAATCATGGAACAGGGAACGCATGAATCACTGTTGATGCAGAACGGAATATATGCTTCGCTCTGGAATAATCAGCAGACCGCTTCCGCGTGGACAATAGTAAAGAATGCTTGAAAATGTAATATTTCATATCACCGATTACTATATTACATGCGTTTTTAGCAATTTGAACGAAAACGCCGGTTCGTTGAATCGAACATTCTTGACAAGTTGTTTTGAATGTGTTATAATATAACCATTAGCATATGCTAACGGTGAATAGATCATTGCAGACTCCTTTCGGTCAGGGCGGGAAGAAGTGCGAGCTTTTCGTCCTGATGAGTCTGCATACGGGTATATCATGAGCATTCATGTGTATCATAATCATGCCGTATTTACGGTGGAAAAGGAGATTTTGTTTATGGAATACTTGCAGATTGAAAAGGTCATTGGTCGTGAGATTATGGATTCCCGCGGCAATCCGACAGTGGAAGCAGAGGTTTTCCTCATGGACGGTACGGTCGGCAGAGGTACCGCTCCCAGCGGCGCATCGACCGGCGAATTTGAGGCACTGGAACTGCGCGACGGCGACAAATCCCGCTATCTCGGCAAGGGTGTGCAGAAAGCTGTCGAAAACATCAATACCATAATCAATGAAGTGCTGAACGGTATGGATGCTTCGGACATTTATGCCATCGACAAGGCGATGATCGAAGCGGACGGCACAAAGGACAAATCCAAACTCGGCGCAAATGCGATTCTTGCCGTGTCGATTGCCACTGCAAGAGCCGCAGCAAATGCGCTCGGCATTCCGCTTTACCGTTTCCTCGGCGGCATTCAGGGAACAAAGCTGCCTGTCCCGATGATGAATATTCTGAACGGCGGCGCACACGCTGACAGTGCTGTTGATACGCAGGAATTCATGATTATGCCGGTCGGCGCACCGTCCTTCAAGGAAGCACTTCGCTGGTGTGCAGAGGTGTTCCATACGTTGAAAAAGCTCATCAAGGATATGGGTGATGTCACAGCTGTCGGTGATGAAGGCGGTTTTGCACCGAATAAGCTGACTTCTGATGAAGAAGCAATCGAAAAGATTCTCGAAGCGATCAAGGCGGCAGGCTTTGAGCCGGGCAAGGATTTCATGATTGCAATGGATGCCGCATCTTCTGAGTGGAAATCGGAAAAGGGCAAGGGATTCTACAAGCAGCCGAAATCCGGCAAGGAATTTACCTCTGACGAACTGATTGCACACTGGGAATCGCTCGTTGATAAATACCCGATCATTTCTATTGAGGACGGTCTTGACGAGGAAGACTGGGAAGGCTGGCAGCGCATGACGGCGAAAATCGGCAGCAAAGTGCAGCTTGTCGGTGATGACCTGTTCGTGACTAACACGGAGCGTCTTTCCAAGGGTATTTCGCTCGGTGCCGGCAATTCCATTCTCATCAAGCTGAATCAGATCGGCTCTGTTTCCGAAACGCTGGAAGCGATCAAAATGGCGCACGCTGCCGGTTATACCGCAATCTCCTCGCACCGCTCCGGCGAAACGGCTGATACGACCATTGCTGATCTCGCTGTTGCGCTGAACACCTGCCAGATCAAGACCGGCGCACCGTCCCGTTCGGAGCGTGTCGCAAAGTATAATCAGCTTCTCCGTATTGAGGAAGAACTCGGCGCGTCAGCGTGTTATCCGGGTATGAGCGCATTTCATATCAAGAAATAATCGTTTCACAATTTGCATTTCGGGTACTGAAATGCGTCAATATTGAACCCCACCCGGAATACCGCACTCATGTTCAATGGGTGCGGTATTTCTATATTATAGCACACATCGCCTCTCATTTGACAAAGGAAAAAAACTCACATTGTTTCTTGTTGGGCACATTTCAACATTGAAGGAAAAAGGCATCATGACACTTTTCCCAATTTGCACAGTGACGCATGAAGGATTTTTCATGCTTCAGCATCTTGCAATTTGAGAGACAGTGTGCTATAATATCAATGTAGTTTGCGGATGCTAACTGCAATCGTTGGCGAAGCAAAGCGTTGAGATTGGAGTGCAAACATGGATTTTCTGACATACGGAGACAGCACAGCCCCGGCTGTTATGCTGATTCACGGCATGGCAACCACAGCGGAAATTTGCTATCAATCGTTTATTGATAAATTATCACGAGAGTATTTGGTGATTCTTGCAGTACTTGACGGACATGATCCGCATTCGGATTCTGTCTTTGTATCACTGAATGACTCTTGCCGAAGAATCGAACAGTATGTGAAACAAAATCATAATGGAAATTTGTATGCGCTGTCCGGTTTTTCACTCGGCGGGAGTATTGCCGTACAACTTATGCAGCGCGGAAAAATCCAGATTGACAAGGTGCATTTAGACGCGGCATTCTGTTTGAAATTTGGCGTATTAAAGCCGTTTTACACGGCGCTGTTCACTTGCGGCATTCGGTATATGCAGTCCGGTCGTACAATTCCAGCCTGCATCATGGACAGCGTGTTCGGAAAAGGAAACCGCAGTGTGCAGGAGATGCTGTTTCGTTCTGTGAAAAGCGAGACAATACGCAATTGCTGCAATCATGTTTACAGCTTTACACTGCACGATTCCCTGCAAAATACGAAATCTGAGGTTTTATTCTGGATGGGTGAAAATGAACCGTATCCACATAAAACGGCACATCT
>CAMNJD010000410.1 GCA_946540705.1 uncultured Ruminococcus sp.
TTTGAATGGGGAAAGCAGCCCTACGGGGTACTTTCCCCAAGCCCCAATCTTCCCCTTATAGAACGCTGGGGAATTTCGCTCTCTGCGGAGCGCGACGAGGGGCGCTGCCCTCGACCCGCAAGCCTTTGAAAAGGCTTGAGCGAAACTTTTCATATGGGCAAAATTAAAACTATTTGTTTTAACCTTATTTTTTCGACCATCTATAAAATTGCATACCCCTTTTTTGTGTTCAGCGCTTGATTTTGCGCGCAGAATATACTATAATAGGTTACAGATCGGCGCGATTTTACGCACCTATCATGCCTATGGATATGCTATGCATCATTATAGCATGCTTTCCTCTGAAAGTCAACCGGCATATCCGAAAACAATACAGAACAAAAAGACAGAACTCATAAAAGAAAGGATATCATCATGCTTATCCGGTTCATTGAGCTGTTCGGCATCCTGATCCCCCTCGCGGGCATCTATGCCCTGATGCGCAAGCACCAGCAGAGCGGGAACACGGTCCGCCTGATGCTCACCAGCATCGGCGCACTGGTCATGAACAGCGGCTGCCTGTTTACGGCCCTCGCAAAAACCGATGCGGAGGCCGCAGTCGCCGTCAAGGTCGAATGGCTCGGCAATGCGATTTTTTTCTACTTTTTCCTGACCTTTCTCGCATCCTATCTTCATCTCCGCATCCCGACGCGGCTGCGGCTGGGCTGGGCCGGGGTTGAGGTTCTGCTCGTGATCGTCTTCTGGGAGGATCGGATCCGGAACCTGCTGTTCGGCACGCTTCAGTTTTCGTATCATGTGCGGGCGAATCTGTATTCCGTGCAGTATGAGCATTCCCTGCCGTACCGCATCCGGTATCTGATTTTTCTCCTGCTGCTGATCTGCGGCATTGTCTTTGTCACGGGACGGATGTTCCTGATGAAGCTGGACTCCGAGCGTCGGAATCTCGGCCGGCTTGCGGGCGCACAGCTCATTGTCGCGGCGGCACTGGTCATCCTGCTGACGGCAAGCCCGATGATCGACCCGCTGCCGATTTTCTCCTCGCTGGCACTGCTGCCCGTGGTCATCAGCATGCTGACGGACGGCTTCTTCGGCGTCACCGATTCGGGACATGAGTGGGTCTTTAAGCAGATGGAGAATGCCTATATCATCACGGACAGCCTCTACGGCTATCTTGACGCAAACCCGCAGGCAAAGGCGCTCTTTCCTGAGCTGAACCGGCTGCACATCAACTCCACGCTGCCGGAGAATCTGCGCTCGATCTTCAGCGTCAGCACCGAGCAGTTCATGCTCGAAAGCAAGACCTACAGCAAAAAAGTCACGGAGATCATGCATCAGGGACAGGTCGTCGGGTACGGCCTGCTGCTGGAGGATGTCACCGAGCAGCAGAAATATCTCAGCCTGCTCAATGATTACAATGACCGGCTTCAGGATGAGGTTGCGAAGAAAACACAGCACATCCAGAAGGTGCAGAATTCGATCATTACCGGCATGGCAAGCGTTGTTGAAAGCCGCGACAACAGCACCGGCGGACATATCAACCGCACGAGCCGCGTGGTTGCGATCTTTGCAAAAAAGCTGCTGGAGCATTCCGATACGCTGCACCTCGATCAGCGCTTTCTGCACAATGTCATCAAGGCTGCCCCGATGCACGATATCGGCAAGATCGCGGTTGATGACACGATCCTCCGCAAGCCCGGCACATATACCGCAGAGGAGTATGAGATCATGAAAAAGCACCCTGCGGAGGGTGCGCGGATGCTCAAAACCATTCTGCGGGAGGTCGATGACGAGAGCTTTGTGCAGATCGTGCTGAATGTCGCGCATTATCATCACGAGCGCTGGGACGGCACGGGCTATCCGACGCAGCGTGCCGGAACGGATATTCCGGTCGAGGCGCGGATCATGGCGCTTGCGGATGTCTTTGACGCACTGGTCAGCAAGCGCTGCTACAAGGAGGCAATGCCCTATGAGGATGCCTTTGCGATCATGGAGGAGTCGCTCGGGACGCATTTTGACCCGGAGCTCGGGCGCATTTTTCTGGAATGCCGCGGGGAGCTCTGCGCACTCTATGATGAAATGGAGCAGGACGAATTTTTCTCCGGGGAGTGCCCGGCTTCGATTTGCTGAAGGTACGGTCATGCTCACGGCTTCCGCCCCCGCACTGTCCGCAATGAGGCGCTTTCTCACGCACGCAGGCGCTTTTTGATGCCGCGCATGATATTCGCCTTTGCCTGCCCGGCCGCGGCGCTGTCTGCCGGAGGCGTGTCGCCGAGCGGGTAGGGAATCCCCATTTCCTCATATTTCCGCCGCCCCATTGTGTGATACGGCAGCACATCCAGCCCCTTCAGGGTGCGCAGCCCCCCGATGAATTCCCCGAGCTGTTCATGCTCCGCCGGGTCATCGGTCAGCCCCGGCACGACTACATGCCGCACCCAGAGCGGCGCCCCGCATGCACTGACAAATTCCGCAAATTGCAGAATGCGCGCATTGGAATGCCCTGTCAGCGCCCGGTGCTTTTCGTCATTGATCTGCTTGATATCAAGCATCACCAGATCGGTCACGGTCAGCAGTGTCCGCACAGGCTCCGGCTGCTCCGGGTCGAAGCAGATGCCGGAGGTATCGAGACAGGTGTGAATGCCCTCCTGCTTTGCCGCAGTGAACAGCTCCGTCAGAAAGGGCATTTGCAGCATCGGCTCCCCGCCGGTGCAGGTGATGCCGCCGTTCCGATAGAACACCGCATTGCGCCGGTACTGTGCAAGCAGAGATTCCGTGCTCTCCGCATGTCCCGCGTTCATGTCCCATGTGTCCGGGTTGTGGCAGTAGCGGCAGCGCATCGGGCAGCCCTGAAAAAAGATCACGAACCGCACCCCCGGCCCGTCAACCGTTCCGAAGGATTCCGTCGAATGGATCCGTCCCTGCATCTGAAAAGCGCCTCCTTACAGGATAACAGCCCGCTGATTCCAGTTTCAGCGGGCTGAGTTGTTTCATATGGGTATGTAATTATTTAGGCGGTCGGAAAAATAAGGTTAAAACAAATAGTTTTAATTTCGCCCATATTAAAAGTTTCGCTCAAGCCTTTTCAAAGGCTTGCGGGTCGAGG
>CAMNJD010000411.1 GCA_946540705.1 uncultured Ruminococcus sp.
TGTTCCTCCAGATCGTCTACGGCCGTTCGCAGTCCGCATTCTCTGAGGGCGGTCTGGTCGTCGGCGCAGGTCTTGAGGATCTGGGCAAGGGTCTGCGTTCGCAGGTCGGTACCATGTACGGCACCCTCGCAAAGGGCCCGCGCTACCTCGAAATGACCGACGGCTATGTCACCGGCCTCGCGCTCAATGAGGATGATGAGATCATCGGCTACAAGTTCGTCAACTTCGGCAAGATGATGGACTTCATCAAGGCAGGCGATGACGCAAATACCGCATTTGAGAAGGCACAGGGTCAGTACGGCCGTGTCGCAGATGCTGTCAAGATCATTGATCCGAGAAAAGAGTAATAAAGGAGGATTTGTAAAATGGCTTTGTTTGAATCGTATGAAAGACGCGAGAAGCAGATCCTCGCTGTGATCAAGGAATACGGCATCAACTCGATCGAGGAGTGCGCTGATGTCTGCAAGGAAAAGGGTCTTGATATCTACAAGCTGGTCGAGGGCATTCAGCCGATCTGCTTCGAGAACGCAAAGTGGGCTTACACAGTCGGCTGCGCAATCGCAATCAAGAAGGGCTGCACCAGAGCAGCTGACGCTGCTGCCGCTATCGGCGAGGGTCTTCAGGCTTTCTGTATCCCGGGTTCTGTTGCTGACCAGAGAAAGGTCGGTCTGGGTCACGGCAACCTCGGCAAAATGCTGCTCGAGGAGGAGACTGAGTGCTTCGCATTCCTCGCAGGCCACGAGTCCTTCGCTGCTGCTGAGGGCGCAATCGGTATCGCTGAGAAGGCAAACAAGGTGCGCAAGAAGCCGCTCCGCGTCATCCTGAACGGTCTGGGCAAGGACGCTGCACAGATTATCGCGAGAATCAACGGCTTCACCTATGTTGAGACTGAGATGGACTACCACACCGGCGAGGTCAAGGAGGTCTTCCGCAAGGCTTACTCCGACGGTCTGCGCGCAAAGGTCAACTGCTACGGTGCCAATGACGTCACCGAGGGCGTTGCGATCATGTGGAAGGAGAATGTCGATGTTTCGATCACCGGCAACTCCACCAACCCGACCCGCTTCCAGCACCCGGTCGCAGGCACCTACAAGAAAGAGCGCACCGATGCCGGCAAGAAGTATTTTTCTGTCGCATCCGGCGGCGGTACCGGCCGTACCCTGCACCCGGACAACATGGCTGCCGGCCCTGCTTCCTACGGCATGACCGATACCATGGGCAGAATGCACTCTGATGCACAGTTTGCAGGCTCCTCCTCCGTGCCGGCGCACGTTGAGATGATGGGTCTCATCGGCATGGGCAACAACCCCATGGTCGGTGCGACTGTTGCTTGCGCAGTTGCTGTTGAAGAGGCTATGAAGTAAGCTGAAAGCAGCGTAAATGCGTTATATTGAGAAATCCCGACAAGTCATGCGATTTGTCGGGATTTTTGTTTTTTGATGCAAAAGCAGCGATTTGTCACCCATTTGTCACCCGAAATCTGAGGTAGATGACAGGGTGGGTGACAAAAATGATTTCGCTGAGGTATGCTGTCATTTTCACTTCAGCGTGGCGAAATTCATTTTCATGAAATATATTCCAATTGTCGATCATATGGTACAGAAGTGAACAGACCTGAGAGGGGCTTGTCCCCTCTCTTGTGTGTGCAGTGTTCTTTATAAACATCTAAAACTACGTATTTATGATGTTTTTGAACTCCAAAAGAGAGAAATTCGAAAACTATCTAGCGATCTGCAAAAACAACGTAAATGTGTGCTTTCAGAGGTGTCGATTTTGATACGTGTGCGATTTCGTGTGCAATGATTTCAAGAGCCTTGCTGCTGCTTTGGGCGAAGCAATCATCCAATATTCCAGAACCGTTCAAAGAAAGCCTTGAGCTTTTCAATGACCGTTCCATTCTTATGATCGAGCGGGAGGCTTGTATCGCCTGTCTGAAGTATTCTGAGGCCTGTCTGTATTGATTCTTCAAGGTATCTGATACTGTGGTAATCCCTGATGATTTCCGGATCGTCCGGATGCAGATTGAATACGGAAAGTGAAGGACAGCGTTCAAAAGTACAATCCTCTAATCTTGTGATGTGATCGCGGAGAACGATTTTTCTGAGACTGCGGCAGTTGCTGAATGCACCGCTTCCGACAGAAGATACACTTTCCGGGAGCGAATGAAAGCATTTTGCATGAATCAAATGCGTATTTTCCGATGCTTTTTACGCTTTCAAAAAAATCAAGCTGCTGTAATCCAAAAGGCGGTCAGGATGCCTGAATCATCCTGACCGCTTTTTCATTGTGATTCATCGCAGATCTGTTACTTCAGCTGACAGCAAAGCGCATTTTCATCTGTCAGTCCTCAAGCGCATTGAAATAGATATTGTCATCCTCGACCGTGAAATTGATGTAATCCGTTTCATAGCAGCTTCCGAAAATGTCATAGATCATAAATCCGTAGAGATATTCGCCGTCATAGAGATAATTGAAGCTCGGCTCGCTTTTGCCGTCGTAAACATATTCCTCGCCGTAATAATAGCTTTCTTCGTCGGAATCGACCGCCATCGCATAATACATCGGAACGATTACATCGCCCGTTTCGAGCTCGTCATTTCCTCTTGCAGAAGCACCGGATTCGTCAACGCCGTCCCAGAGCGAAATAAAATAAACCGCAGTTTCTTCATAGTCATATGCGAAGATCAGATTGGTTTCTTCGCCGTTGACCTCAACCGGAGAGGTGTAGAGATCATAGCCGTCGCATTCGAGCATCAGATATCCCGCGAGAAGCTGACCGTCGGGAAGGGAGAACCAGCAGCCGTCGAAGTTGTCGGTGAATACACCTTCGTCCCAGTCCGCGAGAACGTCACCGGTATAACCGAGCTCAATGATCTCAGTCAGGTCGTCGCTCATCAGGTAGACAGCCGCTTCGACATGATCTGTATACTCCAGCGCATCCTGCGTCAGAATGAAGCCGTAATCGCCGTCCTCATTGAATGTCGGTTCCTGCTCAAAGCCAATCAGATCGCTGCCGCTGTACTGGTTTCCGTCATCGAACGCATCCCAGAGTGTCTCCGTTTCGGGCTCATAGGTATAATCGCCGGCATCACCGTAGTCATCATCAGACCAGTTGCCGGAGAAAGCGGAGATCAGTGCGGAGTTGTCATAGGAGCTGAAATCATCGTCACCGGCAGTACCGTAGGCGATCTTATCGACAAGACCGAGGTAATACGGGCTGATGCAGATATCCTTGAAAATACCGAGCTCCTGCGAGCCTTCGATATGCAGCGGATAATAGGAGGAAAGGCCGCAGGCATTTTTATGGTCTTTACCGTTTTTGGTGTATACAACGGCATTTTTCAGCGCTGTCAGAGCAGCCGCAGCGTTTTCGGAATAATCCGCGCCTGCCGCAATAATGCCGCTGAGATCGACCATATTGGTATAATAGGTAGACTTCGTATTGCCGCCGAAGTTATCGGCTGAGGTAATACTGCGGATGACTTTCGCAAGCTCCTCGGTGCTGTCCTTTTCAGTCAGTTCATAAATATCCTTTGCGTAGCTGTCAAAGGCAATCATCAGATCATCAACCTTGCTCAGATCAATGACGGAAAGCGTTGCGCCGTCCTCGCTGTCAACATCCCTGCAGCTCTCATAGAAGCTGTCGCAGATCACTTTTCCGAGGTCTGCGCCGGATCCGTTCGGATCGGCGGCCATAAAATTGCCGATCGCAGTATAATCCCACCCGTAACCCGGCTCGGTCTCCTCAGATGCAACCATATATCTCGCATGAGAAGCAAGCACTGCTGCCGTTTCGACCGTAGACATCAGGCAGGCATCGAAGCCGATGAATTCAAAGGGGCAGGTCATTTCATCGTAAACACTGTAAAGCGCGGCGTCGATCTCTTTGAGGAAGAGGCTGTCACCGTCATAGAAATCGTCAAAGCAAACACCGCTGATGCTTCCGCCGCCGTGATCCCAGAAGATCAGTCCCATATTGGCAGCCGGATAGTTCTGAATTCCGAAATGAAGAAACTCATGCAGTGTTTTCACTTCGCCCATATTCGAGGTCTCTGATTCAGAAACAAGCTCCATATTACCATCTGAAATGCAGTAAATCTGGTTTTTGTCCGAACTGATCCCCCGCTGCCATTCCTCAGCACCGCCTGTAAACACAAGGAAACGAATATTATCTTTGACGGAGCTTTGCTGCATTTCTGCGATGTCACCAGATGCCATGCCATTCTCTGATTCCAGATTGCTGCCGCACATATAGACCATGACAGTCCATGTTCCGGGGTCGCCCATGGGCGTTTCCTCTGTCCGGCGTGTACGTTTAATCGTACTGTCAACGGGTGTATCGGCCGTGGAGTCAGTGTCGGCGTCAACGACTCGCTGTGCCTCCGAGTCAGAGCTGCTGCCTGCGGCGGGTGCCGAGCTGCTGTCGGAGCATCCGGAGAGCACAGACAACATCGCTGCAGCGCATAGGATCGCCGCCATTTTTCGTTTTTTCATTCAGATCACCTTTCTTTTTTCCGCTCTTGGGGTTTGGTAGCGATCGTGTATAACACAACGGACGCACTCATCGGATTTGTGATGTGTGCGTCCGTAATATGTGTTCATTTCGTTGAACAGACAGAATCAATTACTCAGCGATTGCAGCTGCAAGAGCAAAGTATTCGATCGTCTGATCTGCGTCCAGATACTCAGCCTCGTAGGTGTTGCCGTTCTGGTCGAGGATCAGGCACTCATCTTCATCCTCAGCGAAGCCGATCTCGAAATTGGAACCGGTGTAGACGTCAGTGAATGTGAGCATAGACCATGCGATGCCATTCTCATCAGTCTCAGAAGCGCCGGTGTACTCACCGCAGATCACATCGCCCTTACGCTCGGAATCAACCGCGATCATAGCGCAGTACTTTGCGCCGTCATGATTGAACAGAGCGAGCACATAGTCGGTATCATCTTCGTCAGAAGCAAGGAGGCCGTTCTCAATCATGGAAGAATCAACATCGAGCAGGGAGAAGCCGCCTTCTTCCTCCTCCTCTTCTTCAACCTCTTCTTCCTCTGCCTCTTCTTCAACCTCTTCTTCCTCTGCCTCTTCTTCCTCCTCTACCTCTTCTTCCTTGGAGGATTCTTCCTTCGAAGATTCTTCCTTGGAGGATTCTTCCTTGGAGGACTCCGCAGCAGAAGACGAGGAAGCTGCCGACGAAGACGAAGAATCACCGCCGCAAGCGGTCAGTGCTGTCATAGCAACTGCCAGAACTGCCAGAATCGCTGCTGTTTTTTTCAGGTTTTTCATTGGTTTCTTCTCCTTATCCAATAATAAAAGTGACATTGTATACAGCCAAGCCAGAGGCAGCCGGCTTGAAGGAGGCAACGCACAGATCTCCTGCTTGGCTGTCTACATTCGGTATATCAAAACAGCATAAATGCTGTGATGATGCTGAAAATCAAGAAAAACGCATCCGCCGGGATATGGTTATCCTTGTCAGATACGCTTCAGACAGGATATGCAATTTTGAAAAAGGGCATAGATATGCTTACTTGTTTGCATACTTGCGAAAGCATATTGCTTAAGCATATCCCTGTCAGCCCCTTTCACGAAATGAAATGTAAACTTTGTGAACAAATCAAGCATCTCTTGACAGAGAAGATTTTAGCATATTCTGTCGTCTGTGTCAATAGATTTTTCGTGAAAATCAAAATTTTTGCGTGAAAGTCAATAGCAGAGGGTTGTCAAGCGCTTTGGGGTATGATATAATGATAAAAAAAGTGTACTGTAGGTGAGGATAAAATGGAAATCCGGATTGCCGTTGTGGATGATTCCGAGGCGGACAGAAACAGAATGATCGCGGAACTGCGAAGATATTTTTATATGATAAAAGGCCATCAGCTCATACTGTACAGCTTTAAAAGCAGCGAGGAGTTTATTTCAGACGAGGCGTATCGTTCGTTCCACGCTGTGTTTCTGGATATTTTTATGGACGGTATGACAGGGATCGAGCTTGGAAAGAAGCTCCGTGCAGATAACCCGATCCTTGCGATCATTTTCGTAACAAGTTCACCTGATATGTACGCTTCTGCCGCACCGCTGGGAATGTTCGATTATCTGCAAAAGCCTTTTGAAGCCGAAAGACTGAAACTCCTGCTTGACCGTATGCTTGCCTATCTTCCGATGGTCAGCAAGCGAAACGATCAGATCGTCAGCATAAGGATCCCACGCGGGAAAGTGCATATACCGCTCTCAGACATTATCTGTGTCCTGTCAAGCAATCACACGACCGAGGTCTATGCAGCAAACCGCGAAATGATACAAAGCAATATGAAATACAGTGAGCTTGCCGAACTGCTGAAAACTGATGCGCGCTTTCTGGAGTGTAATCGGGGCGTGACGGTCAATATGGAGCATATTGTTTCGATGACAGATAAGGTATATGTATCAAACGGTCTGGAATTGCCGATCAAAGTGCGCGAGCGTGCAAAGCTGCTTAGTATTTTTTCAGATTTCTCAATACACAGAATGACGGAGTTTTAGTATGGATATTTCTCTGTTTTTGCGGTATACCGCAGAAAATGCAATGATTATTCCGGCTACGGTCTCAGCAGTCCTTCCGGTCAGAAGTGCACTGAAGCACAATAAGGTCCATACAGCGCTCTGCATGGTTCCTTTGTTAATTGCATTGATACTGATCGGTGCCGGAATCTGCACAAAATTTGAATTCGCATCGAATACTGCTCTGTTTTTGGGGATCGCAGTCTTTTATATTTTGTATTCGTGCAATGTCGGCTACAGCCTGTCAAAGCGGTTATTCTGCTTTTTTCACGGTGCAGCACTTGCAGAATTTGCTACAATGTATACTGCATATCTCGGAGCGCCGTTTGAAATCGGCGAGATCGGCCTTTATACATTAAAATGGGGATGCATCGCGCTTGCAATCGGTATCGGCATTACGCTGCTGTTTTTCCGTGATTCCTTTTTCAAGCTGCACGATCTGTTTGAAAATGAAAACATGGACAGAATCTGGAAAGCATTGCTGTTTGTTCCATTACTGATCGTGCTGTTCTCAATCTGGGTCATGCCAATAGATTACAGCAATGTTACGATCGGCAGAGTGCGTAAAATCAGCCTGATCCTGTTTCCGGTGATCTTGCTGGTGTATCATTTGATTATCCATATTCTCTGGTGGACATCTGAACATATTACAAAGGAATCGGAGCTGAAACGTCAGAACGATCTGTTTCAGCTCGAAGAAAAGCGCTATAAAGCACTGCGGTACTATTCAGAACAGGCAAGCATGATTCGCCACGATTTCCGGCATCATATCGGTGTAATCAGCGAACTGCTGAATTCCGATAAAACAGATGAAGCCAAGGATTATCTGCGCCAGTTTACTGAAACAGATTTTTCAGGGCACAAACTGTTCTGCCAGAATCAGGGAATTGATGCGATCGCCGCACATTATGACAAGATCGCCAGACAGAACGGAATTCAGATCAACTGGCATCTGAAATTGGGCGAACAGCTTCCGTTCCGCATTTCAGATGTTTGCGCCATAACAGGAAATCTGGTGGAAAACGCGATCAATGCAGTCAGGGAACTCAGTGAGGAAAAAAGGATCATTGACCTGACAATGGAGATGCGCACTGACCAGATGCTGGCGCTTTTTATCCGCAATCCCTATGAAAATGCAATCATATATGATAAAAACGGATTACCGAAATCCGCTCAGGCAAATCACGGTATCGGACTGCATTCTGTTTTGAGCATCGTCAAAGCCCATAACGGAAATCTTCAGATTGCAGCTGAAAACGGTATCTTTGCCGTGAGCATTATTATATTTGAGCAGAAGGATAAAGGAGCGATGAAATGAAAAAGAAAAGGCGATTCACCAAACTGGGCTTAATTGTTGCTACGGTTTTTGCTGTGCCGTGTTTTTTGATTTTCGCTGCAATCTCCGTATCTGAATTGATTTCTGCCATAAACGGACCGCAGGATCTGGAAATCGTGCACGGCAGCCTGCATATTACTTCACAAGCGAAAGATCCTGTAACCGGCATCGAAAGCGCCATCATTGTCCGTAAGACAGAAATGCTGCAATATCATGAAAGAAGTGTCAAAAACGGGAATACCTATGATACAGAGGTTGAGACCGTGTGGAAAGAATCGCATATTGATTCTTTCCGAAACGGATTTACGAAATATGAAAACCCGCCGTTCCCGGAAGAACTGAAATCAGCAGATCTTTTTGGAACCGCTGAAATCGGCGAGAGCGGTGTTCGCTTAGCAAAACCGCTGATGCAGTGTTTCAGATTTGCAGACGAATCCTATGTAGGAGATGCAATGATCGGCGCACCGGATCTTCCGGATGATCTGCTTGACGAATTCGGTTTGATACAAACAAGCCCCGGACGCTTTATATCAAAAGGAATGACTGAAAAAGATCCCGGCTGCATCGTGGTCACATATACAATACTCAATCCGGAGTTGGAAGGTACAATGATCACGGCAGCAGGTGTATTCACAGAAGACGGTGCGCTTGGAGCTCATGATTACGATAAGGTCCTCTATACACGGAATGTCACAGACGAAGAGTTATGTGCCGACTTTAAAAACGATGCAAAGCATAACGCTGTTTTCTTTATGATTGCTGCTTTGGTTGTTTTGGTCGTTATGCTGTTCTTATGGATGAAATAAAAAATACTGAACTTTGCTGAATTACAAATGAAGCATTTATGCAATGGGAGCGTTACCGATATGATAACACTCCCTTTTTTCTATCATCATCCAGCATAACAGCGGCATCGTTTCGGCAGACTCTGACTGTGCATCGGCCTCGCTGCCAACACGCGGATGAATCATAGAATAAAAAATCCAGAAATATCGCATATACGCGACATTTCGGGTGATTCGTAACCTTTCCGATTACGCATCTTCGTTGGATGGAGGCAGGGGGACTCGAACCCGCTAAGCATTTTGTAAATCGGTGTATCTGCTAACATTTCGTTGCACTTGTAACGAGTCATGTGCGATTCCGTGTGCTGTTATTCAAAGCACCTTGACAACTTCATTCTCGATAAAATAAGGGCGAGGTAATTCTCATGGATATTACAAGAGAACGGGCAATCACGAATGCGGTTGCATCTGCTGAGATAGAAGGCGTACACCCAAACGAGAATGATGTTGCCCGTATCCGTGAAATGGAAGAGAAGATAATCACGCATCTAGGCAGTTTTTCAGGTGCAAAATCGGCACACCGCCCGATAACAGTGCGCCGATGCGTCAATCTTCTTCAGAATCATCACGGATATAGGCATATTCCTCTGGCAAAAGAATCCGAAATGTGCTGCCTTTCTCCGGTTCCGATGAGACTTCGCAATTGCCGTTATGCATCGTGACGGTCTGCTTCACGATTGCAAGTCCCAGACCGGAAACGCCCTTTCCGCGCCGCTGGCGGTTTGTATAGTATTTCTCCCAGATATGCCCGATGTCGTCCGCTGCAATGCCGCTGCCGTGATCAGAAATCTCAACAGCAGCAGTCTGCCCGTCAGATTTGAGTGTTACGCCGATCCATTTGTCCGCACCGGCATGACGCACGGCGTTGTCAATCAGATTATAGACAGCTCTTTGCAGTCTCGATGCATTGCCGCTGATCTGAATACCGTCTGCAATGCTGCGTTCAAAGGTGAATCCGTCCTTTGCATGGAGGTTTTCAAAGCTGTCAGTCACAGAGATGACAATTTCGCTGAGATCAACGGATTCTTTGACCGGCTCTTTATCAGTCATCTGCAATTCGGAGTATTCCAGGATCTCATTGACAAGCGCAGTCAGCCGGTCGGATTCCTCGACAATCACTGCCACATCCGCCGCGCACTGCTGTTCATCCTCGCGCGAAATATCACGTATCATTTCCGCATACCCCTTAATCATGGTCAGCGGTGTGCGAAGATCATGAGACACATTGGCAAGAAATTCATTCTGAAACTCTCTGTCCTGCTTCAGCTTTTCGGCTGTTCTGTCCAGTGTGCCGTTCAGATCGTCCAGTTCCGTGCAGAAGCCCTCGGCGAACGGTGTATCCGACTGATTCCCGCCTAGCTTATGGGCCTTTTCATTTAGCTGCGCGATCGGTTTTGCAAAGCTGCGGGAGAGGAACCATGCCAGCACAAATCCGATAACCACTGAAAGCAGCGTCACCCAGAGAAGCTGTGTCCGGATGATGCGTGCCGCAGAACCGACTGCACCGAGCGTTGCACCGAGATACAGCACGGCATCCTCTCCGCTGAATGTGATATATCTGCCGTAAGCGTACAGATCATCCGTGCGCAGTTCGGCAGTTCCGTTTTCAGATTGGCTGAGCAGCTGTAAGAATTCGTCGAAGTTTTCCGGTAGCTCTCTGTAATGTGCGTGATCGCCTTTGATGCCCTTTCCGCCGCGTTCCTCCCGTTCGTTTTGCCTGCCCTGCAGTTTTCGGAATTCATCGGAGCTGTAAAGCAGATTGCCCTCTGTGTCTGTTACATAGACAACAATGGAGTTTTCTCTGGAGATCTCATCAATATAATCGGCGATCCGCTCGCTTCCGAACTGCGACACGATGCTGTCTGACGCAGAGATCGTATTTTTGATGATCATGCCGTCATAAAACCGCTGCAAAAAAACGGTTT
>CAMNJD010000412.1 GCA_946540705.1 uncultured Ruminococcus sp.
GGTGTATAGATCTCGGATGTCGATGCGATGGCATTGCGGATCGTGATCTGACCGTAGGTCCTGTCACCGGTCATACGATCCCACTTGTCACGCATCAAGCCGGACGAGCGAAAGATACGGTCGATCTGCTCCTCCACGTTGCCGCACCAGAAGCAGAGCATGGAAACAAAAGCCATGTCCGCGTCCGACTGCGAATCGTAGCCTTCCTCCCAGTGTCCCTCATAGAGGGCTTTGAACTTGTCACCGGAAGCAGAGGCGGATGCGTGCGCGATAACGCCTTCGTCATCCAGATAGGATGCAGGCTCGATCGTCTTATTGGATACACGGGTGCTGCGCTTCATGAAGGTGTCAAGCATACTACGAAGTGCATCATCGTCACGCTCCACTGTGCCGGGGCGGAACATATCTCCGGTGACGGTCACAAATCGGTTCGTTGTTCCCGGCAGATAGACCTCCAGACCGTGCTTGCGGTTGTTGATGTAATACACGGTCTTATCGTAGGCAAAATCCGGTGAGAGTTTGAAGAAGCCGCGCAGTCCGGTACCGGAGGGAGAGCGTTCAAAGTAAGCAGTTGAGAAGATACCGAGAATGGATGCCGCCACATCATTCAGGCTGCCGTCCTCACGGATACAGTGGTCGATATCAATGGCACCGATGCCCTCGGAAACTCTGTAGCCAATGCCGTCCCAGCCGCCGATGGCGTATGCCTTCATCGCGGTCTTGAAGTCGGTGAAAGTGGACGGATCGTTGGTCTTTGCCATTGCTCCGGTCTTCGGGTTGTACGGCACCTTGGTCGGTCTGCCGCTGCGCTTCTCCAGCTTCCACACGCAGAAGGATGCATTGTGTTTCAGCGCGTCCGGGATATTTACAAAATTTACAGGCATTCGGAATGTCTCCTTTCAAGGAAAAGCTGTGCAATGACAGCGGTTTCAATACGGTTCATCGCATCGGCATCCGAGATATGCCCTGCATAGCTGCGGAGCGCATGCTTGCTGACAGTCGTGAGCTGCTCCGCAAGGATCATGGACGGATCCAGATGCTGATGAATATCGGAAATACTGTCGGGGAACAGATGCGTATGGCACGGCAGCTCCGGCTTTTTCAGGTGCCGCGTCATGGGAATGATATTGACCGTGTCGGCGTGCGCATTGCCCATATCATTCGAGAAAATGATCACAGGACGAATGCCGCCCTGCACGCTGGAATCCGGATGACTGCCGAGATCCGCAAACCAGATGTCGCCGCGCTGCGGTTTGTGTTCAGCTGTGTGATGCTGCACCGGCGCAGTGATATATTTTCTCAGGTCGAAGCCGAGCCCTTTGTGATATTCTGTTTTCAGGCGTTTGTTCTTACGCGCCATAGTTTTTCACCTCCGTGGTCTGCGGCGTTACCGAATTGTCGCCGCTTTGCCGTCTTTCTGTCGTCAAATAGAGATAGATCATACTGGAGTATGATCATAGCCGTGCCTTGACTGCTGCGATCAACTTCTCCTGCGTCACATCCTTTGAAGCAAGTGCTTTCAGAACATCTTCATCTACAGTGTCTTTTGTTACGATGTGGTGGATGGTCACAGTGTTCCGCTGTCCCTGCCGCCAGAGTCTTGCGTTGGTCTGCTGATACAGCTCAAGGCTCCATGTCAGTCCAAACCAGATCAGGATGTGACCGCCGGACTGAATATTAAGTCCGTGTCCTGCCGATGCAGGGTGTATGAGAGCGACCGGAATGTTTCCTGCATTCCAGTCTGTGATATCGTCGGAATCCTTAATATCCCTCGGAGCATAGCCGCATACGGTCAGATGCTCTATAATTCGGGTGCGGTCATGCTTGAACCAGTAACCGATCAGCACAGGCTGTCCGTTTGCCGCTTCGATCAGGTCTTCCAGCATTTCCAGCTTTCTGCTATGAATGTTGCGTGCTTCCTTGTTTTCGTCATAGACAGCACCGTTTGCCATCTGAAGCAGCTTATTACTGAGACTCGCAGCGTTGGCGGCATCAATATCTCCGTCCTCAAGCGGGATGATAAGGTCGTGCTTGAGCTGATCGTAGAGCTTTCGCTCCGCCGTATTCATCTCGACCTCATGGTTGACATACACGCACTTCGGCATATCCAAGTAGTCAAGGGCTTTCATAGAAATTGTAATATCCGAAATCTTGTTATAGATTTGCTCCTCTGCGCCGGGACGGGGTGTATATGAGAACACCACACCCGTGCTCGGATTCATGCTGCTGGGCTTGAAGTAGCTTTCACGGAAACGGCCGATAAACCTTCCGAGCCGTTCACCGCCGTCAAGAATACCGATCTCCGACCATAAGTCCATGAGACCGTTGGAAGTCGGCGTTCCTGTCAGGCCGACCCAGCGTTTCACGAAAGGACGCACCTTCCGCAGCCATTTGAAACGCTGTGACTGATAGTTCTTGAAGGAACTCAGCTCGTCAATGACGATCATGTCAAAATCCCAGCGGAGGCCGTTTTTCTCGTAATACTCCACGAGCCATTTCACATTCTCACGATTCACGATGTAAATAAAAGCATTATGATTGACTGCTGCGGTACGCTCCTTGACGCTGCCGACAATGACAGAAATCTCGATGTTTTGCAAGTGATCCCACTTTTTTACCTCGGCAGGCCATGTGTCACGGGCAACTCTGAGTGGCGCGATCACCAGCACCTTGTTCACTTTCAGCTCGTCAAACATCAGGTCGTTGAGTGCTGTCAGCGTGATGATCGTCTTGCCGAGTCCCATGTCCAGGAATAATGCTGAAACAGGATGTTCCCGGATATATTCGATGCAGTATTTCTGGTAGTCGTGCGGTGTGTATTTCATCCGGTATCATCCTCCTCCAATTCATAGAATCCTGCAAGATCATCGGGATCTATCGGTTCTAGTGTCTCTCCGAAATCATCCATCTCAGACGGCAGTGTTGTGGTCTCCAGATCAGGTATCTTTGCACCGATACCCTCCGGAAACGGCTCACCGGGTGTCCAAGCAAGAATCGCATCAATGCAGGGTCTGATCTGATACAGCTTGTCAATGCAGAGAACCGGAAAGCCCAGCTTCATAAGCTGATACCGTCTTTTTCTCTGCAGCGGACGCATCATTTTGCCCGGTGCTTTCAGTTCAACAAACACCGTCTTTGCAGGAAAGAACAGAACGAGTCTGTCAGGCAGCCCGTTTGCTGTCTGCGATGTCAGCTTATATGCCACACCGCCTGTAGCCTTGACTGCCTTGACAAACTCGTTCTCAACAACATATTCTCTCAATATCTGCCGTCCTTCCAGTATTCGCACCAGCCGGACGGGAACGGCGTATGACAGCAGTTTCCATAGAAACGGCAGTTCTCACAGCACTGGTCGTCTACATACAGTTCCTCGTCACTGTGGTCGTAATCGTCATAGCCGCCGCGGGTGTAATTACAGATCTCCGGCACAGGATATCCGCGGCGTTTCCTGCGTGTTTTATATCCTTTTCTGTCTTTCCAAGTTCTGCTCATGCGTTGATCTCCTTCCACTGTGTTTTCGGCATGGTCGCTACCTGCCAACCGATGCCTTCCAGCGCAGTGGCTCTGTCGTAGGACTCTACATCCTGCGAAGCCCGCGTGATGGCATTGCTCAGGCCGTAGAGGGAGAGGTCGCCGCCCTTGATGAGATAATTCAGGATACTATCCTGTTCCGGCTGGTTGAGGTCATAAGCCTTGCCGGTCAGTTCGATGACATCCTGAACTCTGCCGGTGATCTTCGCACCGTGACTCTGCTCCAATACACCGACGATCTGAGAGAATCTTGCTTCTTCGATCGCAGCAAGCGTTGTGTCACGGAGCTTCAGCATAAATGCATGGTCTTCTGCTTCCAGCGTTTCATCTGTATAGATATTGAAGCTGTCTTCCAGAGCCTTTGCCGCCCTGCCCACATGGGTACGGCGTTCACCCATACTGTTGACCACCATGCCGTTGGTGCAGGCAAGCGTATAAACAAGCGGCTGCACGGAAACTGCGCCGAGTCCGACTTCGGAATTGGAAATGATAACACCAGCCTGCACTCTGTCACCGACACATGCCATTTCAAGGCGATGATTGACAATCTTCAGATACAGCTTATTCTCGGTAACCTCGCAGCTCATGACCTCCATACCGTCCTGACCTGCGAACAGCGGCAGCACCGCCGACGCAATTTCAAGGTTATCGATACGGCGGTATCGGTCGGAGAGGAGTGCACGGGCGACCTGTCCGCTGCCGTAATCGAGTGTTCTGACCATGTAGCTGCTGTTTTTGTCGGAAAACCATGCGTTCACGTTATCCGCAAGAAGCTCCGGCTTCTGTTTCTGCATCATGTCATAATACCTTGCGGGGATGCCGAGTGCCGATGCTACCTGACGATGGAAAAGCTGCGTTGTGCCGAAGCTGTGATCGTCTCCGATGCGGAAGGTGCTGCCGTCCTCATCCAGACGGAATGCCTCCGCCGCACCGATATAGTCCTGCTTTGCAGCATTCTGACGCTGAAGCTCTGTCAGCACCTCCGGTAATGCTCGTCCCTGTTTCATAGAAATATCCTCCTAGTCTTTGAAATAATAATTGCCTGTATATCCGGCAGAGGACAGCGGAAGGCCGTCCGCCCATGCCGGATTTCGGTTCATGATATTGCACACATCATCGACAGTGTATTGTCCTTTCGGCACTTCGAGAATGACTTCATCGTGTACATGGCCGACAATGCCAAGCCCTGCAAGCTCCATCCGGCGCATTGCTTCTGCAAGAAGGTCACGGGCAGTCGCCTGTGTGATGTTCTCGGTCAGCTTTCCGCTGTAGGTCTCGCCGCGCGTCCATTTGTTGTTTGCACCGAGTCCCTCAAAGGTCAGTGCCATGCGCCCGAAGCGGTTCGGCTGCAGCTTAGGTTTGATATATGCAAGCCTGCGTCCGGACGGCAGCACGATCCACAGTGTATTTGCAGAAAACTGAAAACCGATCCTGCCAACGGTTTTGTCCGTATGGTCCTTTACTGTTTCGATCGCCGCTTTTTCCACGGCATACCAGAATTTCACGATCTCCGGGTTTGCGTCACGCCAGCTTGAAATGATGTCTGGAAGTTCATCCTCTTTCAGTCCCATATCCAGTGCGCCCATTGAGATCAGCGCACCTGCACCTCCGCCGTAACCGCAGGCCAGTTCTGCGACCTTACCTTTCTGCCGCAGTTCACCGTTGATACCGTGCTTCACAACAGGCACTCCAAACATTTGCGAGGCCGATGCACAGTAGATGTCTTTGCCTTCAGTGAATGCATCCAGCCGCCATTGCTCTCCGGCAAGCCATGCAAGCACACGAGCCTCGATAGCAGAGAAGTCAGCCACGATAAACTCACAGCCATCTTTCGGAATGAGCATCGTGCGGATCAGCTGTGACAGAATATCCGGCGTATTGCCATACAGTGCTTCGATCATATCGAAACAGCCCATTTTCACAAGCTCTCTTGCTTCATCGAGGGTAGAGATATGATTCTGCGGCAGATTCTGCAATTGAATCCCGCGTCCTGCCCAGCGCTGTGTGCGGTTCGCACCGGAGAACTGAAACAGTCCGTGTGCTCTGCCATCTTTACAGATGTATCTCTCCGCCGCCTGATACTTCTTGACAGAGGATTTTGCCATCTGCAAACGTAGCTTCATCATATCCAGAGCTTCACCGTCTGCGCTGTGCTTATCAAGGTCTGTGATAAGAGAAGCGACATTCTTTTTGCCGAGGGAATCCACCTCGATGCCGCGTTCCTCCAGCCAGCCCTTCAGCTGAGATACAGAATTCGGATTTTCAAGTCCTGTCAGTGCGTATGCCCGCTTTGTCATTTCTTCGGACATTGCCATATTGCAGATAATAGCCTGCTGTACCAGTTCCTTGTCGATCAGGATGCCGCGGTCATTGATCCGCTGATCCATGTGGTAGTAGTCCCATTCCTGCGGGAGCAGGGGGAACTTTTCAAGTCTCCGGCGGATATCCCGTTCGGTCTCCACGTCCTGTATGCAGTAGCTTTTGAACAGCTTCCAGTCTTCGGGGGCATGCTCCGGCAGATTCCTTGTTCTGCCGCCGTTTGCTTTGGTGGGCTTACAGGGCAGAGAGAAATAGCGGATCAGGCGCTCTCCGACAGCGTCTTTCTGCTGTGCGGTCTTCAGTGCCTGTGCCGCCGTTGCCAGCTTCAGCGGCAGGGACAGCGATGCCGCCCAGACCATCGTGCATTGCCACGAATTCGGGGAAAGCTGTGTGCCGAGATATTTTGACAGGCAGGTACGCTCAAACTGTGCGTTCCATGCCGATTTTATAATACTGTCATCCTGCAGCGCATCCATAACATCCGCAGGGAGCTGCTCGCCGCAGGCCATATCCACGCATTTTGTTTCTTCATCGTCAAAGGCGTATGCGAACAGCAGGATATGAAAATCTCCCTCAACATAGCGGTACACACCGCAGTTCGGGAGGTCGACATCCGAATAGGTTTCTAAGTCAATGGAAAGTACATGTCTGCTCAATAATGATCACCACCTCTTGTGTATGTAAAAGGGAGGACGTGCCTCCCTTGTCTCAGTTCAGAAAATCCATATCGTCATCGTCAAGCTCTTCGGCATCGTCGCCCTCAACCTCCACAAAGTCGGATGCTGCGGTCGGTCTGCCGGCAAGACGTTCGCCGTGACGGACAAGCTGGATGTTCTGGAGCCCTGCCGCGATGCCCTTGTTTCCGGATGCTGCAAATCCGTAGAAGTTGACAGAGACATTGCAATAGTCGCCGCTGCCGCATTCCATCGGATCGAGGATCGGCTGCACATGACGGTCAACGATCTGCGGTGCGTCTTTGCTGGTTGCATTGAAGAAGAAATGACCTGCGTAGTTCTCGTCATCGGGGCGGTCGATATCGCCATCGTGCATGGGCAGCTTGAGGTTTGCGGGGATCTTGCCGTTCCACTTCTTCTCCTTGGCGGCCTCCTTTGCAGCCTCGATCGCTTTCTTGATCTTGGCGAGGGTCGTCTTATCATCCTTCGGGATGAGCAGCGAGACGGAATACTTTTCATCGCTGCCGTTGATGCTCTTGGGCTCCCAGATGTTTGCAAAAGAGATGCGGCAGGGCACGATGACCTTCGTTGCGGGTGCTGTATTGTTGTTTGCCATTGTTTTTTCCTCCTGAAATGTAGTTTTTATTCCTCGTCAGGCAGTACCGAAAACTCCTGATCCTGGGCGGATGTGAGATCGACAGGCTCTCTCGGGTCGCTTTCCGGTACGAGAGCCAGCTTTCCGGGCGGCTTGGCGACATATGCACCGAGCAGCTCATTGAACTTTTTCTTGCCCATCATCTTTTCAAATTCCGTCAGTGTGATGAGCGTCTGCTTGTAAAGGTCGGTGTAGCCGTTCTGCACGGCAGTATCGACCACCGCCTTGGTGTCTGTGAAAATACGCTTGCTGCGTCCCTCGACCACCTTATAGCCTGGAATGGGTACACCGTGGTTGATCGCCTCGGAGGAGACGAATGCGAAGACAGCCTCTATCCACGAGGATATCCGGTTCAGTGTAGGCAGGATCTCTGTCAGCTCAGTGATTGGAATCAGTCCCGGCTGCTTGAATACGGCTGTATTTGTATCCGCTTCATAGGGCGCTGTCATATCCGATTCCTCTGCGGTATCATCAAAAGCCCCGGCATCAAGGTCGAGGAAATCCTCACGGCAGAGCGCCAGTGCTTCATCGGCACACGCCTTGCAGACCGGCTTTGCACGGCAGAAGCGGCACCAGTCACCGGGATGCTGTTCGCCTTTGCCCTCGAAAGCAAGCAGAGCGGTCGGTTTGATGCTCTCGCCCCAGTCCTCAAGCTCCTGCCTGCTGCATTCAAAGGTGCTGATATTGTCAAGACGGGGCTGGATGATGCTCATACGAACGATCTCGATATCGTACAAAAAGCCATAGGCGGCTAAACCTCCGAGTGCGTACAGCATCATCTGACTGTTGTGGTCTGCGTCCACGAACACGCCTTTACCCGTCTTGAAGTCGCACACATGAAGCAGACCTCTGCCATCAGCATCCTTGCCGATGATAAGCATATCTGCGGTGCCGAATCCGGAAGGGGCAATGTGGCTGTAATCCACACGCTCCTCCACAAAGGCAAGCGGTTCACAGCCATTTTCCCGCATCTGCTCGATGATGGAAATGACGAATTCGGCATACACGTCGGTGATCTGCTCAATTTCCTCAGTGTCGAACTCCTCGGACTGCGGT
Organism: uncultured Ruminococcus sp.; assembly: GCA_946540705.1. Taxonomy (GTDB): domain Bacteria; phylum Bacillota; class Clostridia; order Oscillospirales; family Ruminococcaceae; genus Firm-04. The sequence continues at coordinate 8,236 of CAMNJD010000412.1, forward strand.
CGCTTCACACGCTCATGCAGATACTTTCGGACCTTGTACTCACAGATCTCATGGGCGAAAGTGCCTTCCTCGGCATAGACGGAGCTTTCATTCGGAAAGTTCTCCTGCAGGCGAACGGAAGGCGGACAGTGCAGCCACTGCTTGGAACTGGATGCGCTCAGAAGCGCGTGTACATCCGGCATCCGATCACCTCCGGTCAGAGCTGAGACACATCGGTGAGAAATGCCTCGTACTTGTCCTGCGGAATGTCGCTGACCTTTGCTGCGCCATACGATTTCAGCAGGGCGAGAACCTTGTCCTTATTGGCTCTGTTCTGCTTGATCTTGCCGGTCACAACCTTAATAAGGTCATCGGCGGTCAGCTCCGATGCAGGCTCCTGTTTCTTTGCAGGGGCTTTCTTTTTCGGCTGCTCCTTCGGCTTTTCCTCCGGCTCAGTGTCCCACGGCAGATCATCAGCAGAAAGGATCTCCTCAAATTCATCCGGGTTGATCGTTTCCGGGGCCGTTTCAGCTCCAGGCTTCGGCACACCGTTGATCGCCATGTCTGCAAGCTGCTGCGCCATGCCCGGCTCCATCGAATTCAGAAGCTGGATAACACCGCCGAAGATCGTGCCGAGTCCGTCGATCAGCTTCTTTGCGTCTACCGGGATAGGCTCCGGCAGCTTGTTCTTTTTAGTCTCCGTCATAGATCAGTCCCTCCTCGTCATCATCATAGTTTTCAGGCATCTTTTTGCTGACACCGCTGTCCCTGCGGAGCTTCTTCATGAAATCGTCCGGGTAGCGGATCTCGAAGAAAACGCCCTCGTCATCGATTTTCAGGCGGAACACACCGACATCCAGTTCCATGTTCGGGAGCATAGCCGATGCCATCGACATGAAGCGGAACATATCCGTTGCGGTCTGTGCGATGTCTCCGGCACGCTTGTCCATTGCCGTTTCAAGCAGCTTCAGTGCATCCGGTTTACCTGCGGACTTGCCGGGATCGGTTGCGGCACCGCCGTTGTAACGGTTCTTCGGGGTTCTGTTTTCCATAAGCTTTTCCTTTCTGTGCGGCCTTGCGGCCAATGTATTATCGTGAGGAGCATCATGGCCTCTCATATACTGTCGAGGGAGTGATTGTTTTAGGGGTATCAAAACAAAATTTTTTTTGCTTTTTTCAAGGCGCCTCTCAGATGATCACGAATCGTAGTCTGATCCACTCCGAGAAGAGAAGCAATATCGCTCTGTGTCATGCAGTCTCTGTAGTACATTACAAAGACTTCTCTCTGCTTCTCCGTCATCGCTGTCAGCATTTCTTCTCTGGTCTCACGGCGCTCCACGGCATCCTGCGGATTTTCACCCATGCGTCCGTCATACCAGTTGAAGGCTCTGCGGAAAGGGTCTGCCACTGCCAGTTCCATATCACCGTCCTTATCTCCGTTGTCTGCGCTGTCATAATCTGTGGTATCCTTGCGGCTTCCGGTGCGGTTCATGCTGTTGGCCTCGATGCGGTGGTCGCCGATCAGTGTCACTGCTAGGATCCACGGCTGCGCAGCGAGGAATCCATCCGGCAGTTCATATGTCTCTTTGAAGGTGTCCTTTTCCGAGTCTCTCAGCTTATTAAAATAGAAAGTGAAGCTTTTGCAGTACGGCAGCCACACGACCGTGCGCCCGGTGATATTCTGATAGATCGCAAAGCCGTTGCTGAACAGTGTGCAGTCGTTTGTTTCTGCAATCGGTTCACCGGCGGTCTCAAACAGCTCTTTCGGTGTCGGAGTCTTGCCGGACTTTTCAGCAAGGTCGAGAATAGAGAGCAGTTCTCCGAGGGTGGTCTTTTCTGTTACAGTGATCGTATTCATAGTCGTTCCTTTCCGCAAGGAACGCACTCGCGGCAGATACTCCTACTGCGTAAAAGGCACGCAGGCAGACGATGTCCACACGGAATACAGCCGCGGTCTGTACAGACCACAAGTCCTACTGCATTCCGTTATGAGCATCTGTCCGCCAATGCGCGCCTTGACTAACAAATGTGATTTTTTTATGCTTCGGCATAAGAATAGCCGGATGCATACAGAGGGAGAACATACAGCTTGGTCTGTCGTCCACAGGGTATAGCTGTGGCATATAAGCTGTATGATTATCCGTTGCCGTATGCATCCGGCATTGAAATGTTGTTTACAGTCTCGTAGGCTGATGCCTGTCCTTGACTGTGTCTATATCATAACATATCCGAATCTTCTTTTACATACATAAAAAATGGGGGCTGTTTTTTATGCAGTGTGCTTGGATCGCCCTCTTGCATTAGTCCGTAGTTGTTCGCATTATCTAAATTAAATGGATATTCTATGAACATTCTATTTCTAAACTGTTTCAAAAGCGAAAATCGCCCCCATTTTTTCCGGGGGCTGCATAAAATTATTTCAGGGTATAAAAAAGGAGGCCCGAAAGCCTCCTGAAAATGTCGTTTTTACATACTTTTCTTAGCGTACCGTTTCTTTTCCTCACAGTCTCTCGTCCACGGCGTAAAGCCTTCTGCCTTCAGCAGATCATTGATCTGGAATACATTTGCCTTCGGCATCAGCTCGAATACAGTCACATACAGCCTGTGCGCTGGATTGCTCATATCAAATTCTACTTTTGCCTTCTGCATAAGGTCGATACGGAACGACTCCTCGAGCTCCAAAGCTACACAGAATGCCAGCACCGTTTCAAGCTTCACTTTCTTGCCGCTGCGCATCTTGTTGACAGTGTTCACGCCCATACCGCTACGGTCAGCGACCTGATCTGAGGTAACACCGCATCTTTCCATATGGAATCGCACCGCCTTGCCGAATTCGTTGACTTTTGAAGGTTTAGCGAGCTTATCGTTTTCTTCAGATATCTCATACATTGCCATGCGGATCTTCTTTCGCTGCTCATCGCTGAACGAACGATTCTCAGCTGTGATCTCTGTCAATTCGTCCTTATGCAGCTCGCCATAGGTATAGCTGTAGTCAAATTCTGCATAGACACGTTTGAAATCCAGGCAGCACTCTGCCATATGATGTCTTGCATACTCGGTCAAGCCCATAGCGATGCCGTGTTCCTTGCGGATATACCTGTCACTGTTGATGACAACATGACCGTCCAGATAGATGAACTTCTTGGAACGGACAAGCTCTGCGAAGGACTCACAGGATGCAAATACATCGGAAATGTGACTGAATGACAGCGTATAGGTATAATCATCCGGGAATCTCAGCTCTACATCGTAGTCCTCGACATATCCTGTTGTGTTGTAGACATACACACCGCGCACTTCCGGCCACCCAAGTTCAATGATACGCTTCTTCGCAGCATTTCGGGATACTCCGAACTTCCATTTTACAAGATCGATCAGTTCTCTGTAATCGTCCCAATCAGGCTCGCCGGGGAGCTTCTCAAAGAAGTTCAGAATGACCTCGGATGCCTGTTCCTCCGGCATCTGAATAAAGCGCGGGATCGCATTTGCCTGCGTTTCCATCCATTTCAGGCAACTGCGTTGTGTCTTGGAGTAGAAGTAGTCATTGAACTCCGGCATCTTCCTGCCGACCATTTTCCGATAATAGCTCTGCAGCTCATAGAACAGGTTGTGAAGGTAAGCGTGAACGCACTCATGAATAATAGCGTTCTGAGCTTCTTCCTCCTCCAGAGACTCATCCACAAGAATCGTAGGACCGGCAATTTTCATTTTGATCGCTTTGCCGTTCTTATCATAGACGGTCGTATCCCGCTTATCAAGGATCAGCTTGGACATGACCTTGCCGTTTTTTGAAAGACGGGCATATTTTATGTCAAGTCCCATAAACCTCGCAATCACAAATGTATTGATGCAGCCTGGATAATTCGATTTATAGGGATAAAAGCCTTCAAATATCTCCTGAGATATGCTCTCAAAATCCTTCTTTGAAAGAATAGGCACCAGAAATTCATCCAGAGGATTATTCAGTCGGATAAACTGCCCGTTGTACAGTTCTGCATCACACAGAAAATCCGATCCGCCGTTGGAGCAGTAATAACCGTGTACGATATATTTCTGACACTGCCCGCACCCGTTCATATCGAACACGACATTGCAGATCACATACATATCAAAGGAATCGTGGTCTATGCGATCATATCTGCCTTCCTCTATGATGACAGTTTCAATATCGGCATCACTCGGAACACCCCACGGCAGCGGGAGCTGACGATAGTAGTGTAGTTCACGGATATGCCGACCATACTCCAATGTGTAGTTCCATTTGAGAAAATCGGTGAAGGACACGATCTCCGGAAGTTCCCCATGCCAGTCCGGGTTACGGATCATTTTGTACTGCCCAGGATGCAGCTTGTCGGGAATGGTGAGAAATGGTCCTCTGTCAAGATATATAGTCATTTACGCCCTCCTGTTTCGCAACTTGTGTTTCTATGATACTGTCCCTATCTCTTGTTCTGAATCTCTCTATCTTTCGTGGCGAAGTGGGTTGATGGCGAAGCGGTACCCTGCACGACTGCTGCCCCGTCTGCCACACACCTTAAGGCGGACTGAGGTATCATTTTTCCGTAGGCCGGATACCGACATTAACATATTACATCATTATCACGAAAATGTCAATAGAAAAAATACTTGACATTTTCGTGATAATGTGATATACTAAACACAAAGACGGCATGACAGCTAGAGTTTTCATACTCCGGAGCAGAATGCCGACAGGAAAACTTTGTAGGGCTGCACAATTATTTTACAGAACATTTGTTTGATTTGTACGTTGATGAACCCGGCAGCCAGATCAATACCATATTGTACCAAAGGAGTCTATTATGGGAGCTAAGAAAAAGACAGGTGAACCGACTTCTGCTGCATTTAATGTGACAAAGCAGGAGGAGGTCGTCAAAAAGGAAATACACATTGTAGGACAGCGCGTAAAGTATTACCGTGAGAAAAAGGGGATAGAGCAGATGGCACTTGCAGAGATGCTCGGCGTCAAGTCCAATGCCATCAGCAACTGGGAGCACGGCAGAACACGCCCTGATCTCGACCAGATCCCGAAGATATGCAAGGCTCTCGGGATCGGATTCTACGAACTGTTCGGTGTTGACGACCCTCTGCGTACCTTTACAGCAAAAGAACGCGCTATTATTGCGGATTACAGATATCTGAATGACCAGAACAAGTCCGTATTCAATGCAGTGCTCGACACACTGACAGAAAGACAGCGTGCGGAGGAGTGCCCGCCTATTACAAAGCTCATCAAGTTTCAGAAACAGCTGGCCGCAGGTTTCGATGTTTCTGCTGATTTTGATGATGAGGGTGAGGATATCTATCTCTATTCATCGGAAGAAGTTGACAGTGCTGACTGTGTATTTACTGTCAGCGGCAACAGTATGGAGCCGGAGTATTATGACGGTGATCTTGTGTTGGTACGGCGTTATCCCGGCTGCGGAAAGCTGAAGCCCGGAGATGTCGGAGCATTCATGATCGGCAACGAAACATACATCAAGGAATACCAGAAGGACGGTCTACATTCGTATAACGAAGATTATGATACTATGCATTTCAATTCCGATGAGCATGTTATCCTAATCGGCAAGGTCATGGGTATTGTTGAAGAAAAGGATCTCGCAACAGATGAGCATATTGAGCTGTATCGTGTTCTGCATCCGGAGGATGAGGAGGAATGATCATGAAAAAAACGGAGAACAAAGCTATGACCAAACGATCTATTTTTCGCTGTTTAATTGCTGCACTATGCCTAGTTGCTATTACCGGATGCAGTGAAAAGAACGGCTCTGATGTAGGAGTTGAACCAACTTCAAGCCATATCACAGCGGCAGTCACGACTGATACAACAGGGACAGCAACGAGCAACTCAACAGCTGAGACTACTACAACGACGACTATAACAGCGGTTACAACGACTACAACAGCAACTGAGACAACTGCCGAAATTACCACTGTCACTGAAATTAGATTAAAGGAGCTTGACAGGATCGCAGATTCTTTGGATGAACCATCTGAGCTGACCTCTCCGTTCGGTGATATCAGCGACGCTTATGTCTGCTTCGGAGGTACGGCACTGTTTCCGAGCGTTCGTGTTCTGTCTGCTGATGAAGTAAAGAAACTGTCAAAGATCCTGAACTCAATGGAGTGGGAGGAATTTCCTGATAAACCTGAGACACCTGCCACGCCAGGACCAAACGACCTTACTCTTTACATAAATGATAACGGAAAGCGCAGTCAATTAGGTCTGCTTGGTGATACATACTGTGATGAAAACGGATACAGATACTTTAGGACAAGATCACCGGAAAACGTTGAAGAAAACATTTCTCTTCATCAGATATGCAGCGATCTCCTTTTTGACAGTGACTTAGAAAACGTTTCAACGCATTTATCCAGATTTCTTGAGATAAGTCAACCGGATGGAAGCTATGACATAAATGAATACTGGGATCTGATATGGGATGATGTTATGCAGTATATAAACGATGAGGCAACCCAGGACGATAATATAGAATGAGGGAAAATAAATGGCAAAACTAATATTCCGCTACGGTGCGATGGGCAGCTCCAAGACTGCCAATGCACTTATGGTGCGGTATAACTACTATGAACGTGACAAGAAAGTTGTACTTCTAAAGCCACGCTGCGAGGACAGAGACGGCGCAAAAGCTATTAAGTCACGCATTGGTTTGGAGGAACCCTGCGAATTTGCTGAGGACTTCCTCGAAAACTATATTGGTGAGCATTATGACTGTATAATCGTTGATGAAGTGCAGTTCTTATCGCCGGAAACGATAGACGAACTCAGTGATCTTGTGGATTTTCACGGTATTACCGTCATCTGCTACGGCCTGCGGACTGACTTTCAGAGCCATCTTTTCCCCGGCGCACAGCGGCTTATGGAGCTTGCGGACGATATAGAGCAGATCAAGACCATTTGTTGGTGCGGCAAGAGAGCGCACTTCAATGCAAGACTCCTGAACGGAGAAATGGTCACTGAGGGAGAACAGGTACAGCTCGGCGGCAACGAGAGCTATATCTCGCTTTGCAGGAAACATTATAAGGAAAGACGAATCAAGCCACAGATATAAAGGGGGCGGTGGCATGAAACAGCCGGTAATACGGATGGAGCGAAAATATGTCAAGGTCACTTCCGATTTTGATGCAACGGGCTATATGCAGCCGAGAACGATCACATGGGAGGACGGACGTGTATTCAGGATTGAAGCAGTCAAGGATTTCAGGCCAGCCGGAGCAAACCACGACAGCCTGACCTGCGGCTGCTATACGGTCGTAATTAAGGGAGAGATCAAGTATCTCTTCTTTGAAAAAGCGAATACACATCATGTCAGCAGTGTCGGCAGATGGTATGTGGAGTGTCCGGTCGTGATACAGTAAGCAAAGAAC
>CAMNJD010000413.1 GCA_946540705.1 uncultured Ruminococcus sp.
CGCATCGCGGCGCATCCCCCTGTCCCCTTGGGTTGTCACCCCCGGACTGTGGGGAGAAATGACACATGTGATCGAATGGAGTAAATTGGGTGAAGTTATGCCCGCAAATTCCGATTTATGCTAGTAATTATAGCACAGTATTGAAGGTCTGTCAATAGAAAAAACGCCATAGTATTTCCGACTGCATATCAGATATACTATAGACTTGAATCTTCTATATTCGTACCAAACGATCCGCCGGAGGCACATGAAAGCATATTTGCCCGCTGCGGCGCATAAGCTGTACCAAATCGGGAATACTGAGGAGGAAGCAACCTTTATGCGACTGAAGCTCAAAACCGCTGCACTGTTCTGCGGCATCAGCGCCGTGCTCATGACCGCACAGCAGGCTGTTCCGTTCATGAAGCGCACCAAGATCGGCATGACCGCACTGCCCTATGCAGCAGATGCTCCGGAATCCGGCGAACAATCAGCAGAACAGTCCGGCGCGGAAAAACAGCAGGAGCCTGTCTCGTGCAGCTATACCGCCCCGGAGGCGCATGCCCCCGCCGCCGAAGCACCCGCCCCGGAGCATGTCATCAACATCGAATCGAGCGGCTCACAGGCCATGTGGCATGCAAGACCGTATCAGTGTCCGGATACGCAGACCGGCGGCAAGATCCTCGACAAACACTTCGGCACCCAGAAAGGCACGATGTTTTTCGCACTGCCCAACGGCGGACAGGTTCGCAACAGCACCTTCTGGTCAAACAGCGATCTGCTTGCGGAGAGCAAGATCAAACCGTCGCTCGACCTGAAGCTCGACGGCACGCCGATGGTGCTGATCTATCATACGCACACGACCGAGAGCTATGTCGCCGAAAAAACCGGCGGATACGACAGCAGCTTCAATTTCCGGACTACTGAGCCCGACAAGGATATGGTCGCGGTCGGTGATGCGATTGCGGAGCAGCTCAGTGCGGCCGGAATCGGCGTTGTGCATGCAAAGGAGATCCATGATTATCCGGTCTGGAGCGGCGCCTACGGCAACAGCGCAAAAACGATCAGATCCGTGCTGGAGGAATACCCAAGCGTATGCATTGCACTGGATATTCACCGCGATGCGATCGCGGACGGCTCGACGGTCATCGCACCGGTCTGCACCGTCAACGGCAGGCAGTCTGCGCAGATCATGATTATTTCCGGCTGCGATGACGGCACGATGGGCATGCCGAATTACCGCGAGAATTTCCACCTCGCGAGTGCTCTTCAGCAGAATGCCGAAACGCTTTTCCCCGGTCTGACGCGCCCGATCATGTTTGATTACCGGAAATATAACCAGAATCTCACAAACGGCAGCCTGCTGATTGAGGTCGGTTCGCAGGGCAATACGCTGGAGGAGGCGCGCTATGCGGGTGAGCTGGTCGGCCGGTCGCTCAGCGAAACGATCCGGCAGCTTGCGGAGGAAAGCAGCGGGGATACATAAACCGAAAGGATGATGCAAATGACGCGAAAACAGCGCAGACGCGCAAAAAAAGCCGCTCTGCTGGCGGCTTTCTGTTATCTCTGTATTCTGCTGCTCGGGGTCGGTATGCTCAAAGCAGCACAGCGTACCCGTCAGATCCTCTACGGCGGACAGCCTGTCATGGCGCAGCTCAGACCTGCCGCGGAGGATTCCGCAGGCCGGAAAACGGCAGTTTCCGTGGAGCTCGGCGGCGGGGAATGGCGCATTCCGCTGCCCGCGTCCGCAGATGCAAAGCAGACAGCAGGGCAGCTTGCGGAGCAAATGCCGCCCTGCATGCTTAAGCTGTTTCTGCGGCTCGGCATTCTCGCTGACCGTGCGGGAGATCAGACTGCGTGGTTCATCATGAGCGGGGAATAAGACAGCTCATTTTCGTGGAGATCGCGGTAATAGCGGTTGAGCTCGCCGCGGTAGATCAGCTTTGCATCGGGCAGATAGCGCAGATCGTCAGGCGAATAGAGACACGGCGGCTTTTCGAGTGTGACGCCGCATTCCTTCAGCACATGCGCGACAAACTGTGAGCAGACAAACTTCCGTTCAAGATTTCGCTTGATTTGCAGCTTGACCATGATCAGGCCGAGGATGCTGTAGGAATACTGCTTGCGGTGATCGCAGAAATAGTTGATGATGAGCTGAAAATGCGCATACTGCTCCTCTGTCAGCCGGATCTCGTAGATCTCGCAGGGAATCGTATCGAATTTGCCGAGTGTCCCCTCGCCGATGATCTCGGTATTGAAGGTTGCGGGGAGCGGAATCGGTTTATAGTTGCGGCAGAAGCTGTAGAGCTGATGCAGGGAGGCATCGGCGGAAAGTGACACATGGGAATACGGCATTCTGGAAAAAACGCGGATCGCTCGTGCAACATTTGTTCCGGTACGTGTCACAACAACATAAACCGAACGGTTTTTTTGTTCATGATTGGTATTCATTGCCTGCCATCCTTTCGCTGTAATTTCGGCGGAAATGATTTTTCTGCACAAATTTCAAAAAAGGGCTTGCAAATCGCGTAAAAATCTGGTATAATAATAAGGTACGGAATTTCCGTATATGGATATGCGCCTGTAGCTCAGCTGGATAGAGTGTCAGACTCCGACTCTGAAGGTCGTGCGTTCGAATCGCATCAGGCGTATTCACCCCTGCGTATATGCGCGGGGGATTTTTATTTCTGTGCGGGGGATTTTTGTTTTATAGCGTGTCAATTCGCCTGCGGAGGCTCTCCGCTCGAACCGCATCAGGCGTATTTACCCCTGCGTATTGCGCGGGGGATTTTTATTTCTGTGCAGGAGATTATTAGGGTATGTAACTTTTTGGGCGATTGATATATTTGGTTAACACAAATATCTTATGCCGAGCCCATATCAAAAGTTTCGCTCAAGCCTTTTCAAAGGCTTGCAGGAGTCCAGAG
>CAMNJD010000414.1 GCA_946540705.1 uncultured Ruminococcus sp.
CCCCGCCGAACCCGTAAGGAGAAGCAAGAAAAATCTTACAGAGAACACTCATTGGGTGTCATCATCCCCACCCACCAAACCCGTAAGGAGTTGCAAAATTCAGCAGCCTGAAAATTTTTACCGCGCTCCCATTGCACTTTTCCGCATTATATGTTATAATATAGTGATATATTGTTTCATTCGGCAATTTCAGACGGATTTTGCCTGCGGAAAGGAGGATGCTGCTTGATCTATCTGCTGGAGGATGACCAGAATATCCGCGATTTTACAGTCTATGCCGTGCGAAATTCCGGCTACGAGATCGAGGGCTTTGAGCTGCCCTCTGAGTTCCGTGCGGCTGTTGCCGAGCGCGTGCCGGAGCTGGTGCTGCTCGATATCATGCTCCCGGAGGAGGACGGGCTCTCCGTTCTGCGGCGGCTGCGCAGCGACCCGCTGACCGCAAAGCTCCCGATCATCATGCTCTCCGCCCGCAGTACCGAGTACGATAAGGTGCTCGGGCTCGACAGCGGCGCGGATGACTACCTCACAAAGCCTTTCGGCGTCATGGAGCTGCTCTCCCGCATCCGCGCACTCCTGCGCAGAACCGAAAAGCCCGCCGTGCAGGCGGCACTCTCCGGCGGCGGCATCCAGCTCGATGAGGCAAGGCATCTCGTCACCGCTGAGACCGGCGAGATCGTCCTGACAGGCAAGGAATTCGACCTGCTCGCCATGCTGATGCGCAATCAGGGCATCGTCCTCAGCCGCGACCGCATTCTCGAATCGGTCTGGGGCTATGACTACACCGGCGAGAGCAGAACCGTCGATGTCCATATCCGGACGCTCCGCGCAAAGCTCGGCGATGCCGGCAACGCAATCGAAACCGTGCGCGGCGTGGGGTATCGGTTCCACATAGATCACAATGAATCGGGGGAGGCTACAGAATGAGAAAGATCTTTTTCCGCAAGCTGCTGACGGCTATGGGCATCACGCTCGGTGCGTGTCTGCTGCTTTATCCGCTGCTTCTCCCGACCGAAAACTATTTCCGGCTGCTGCTTCAGCTCCTGCCTGTTGCAATCGTTACGGGGCTGCTGCTGCTCATTCCGCTGTACATCATCAGTGATCGCTTTTCGCACAGAGTGACCGCGGAGCTCAAAACGCTGAAGCTCGATTCCAAGCAGGCGATCTCCGATTACCCCGAGCTGCGCCCCGTTGCACGGCAGATCATGAGCTTCCGCATGCAGATGGAGGCACAGAAAAATGAGCTTGAGGGGCAGCAGGAGCAGCTTAAGGTGCTGACGGACAATATGCAGGAGGGACTGCTTCTGGTCAGCGCGACCGGCCGTGTCCTTTCGCATAACCATGCTGCGCTTCAGCTCCTTGACAAGGAATCCTTCGGCGGCGATTTCGATGTGTTCCAGCTCAATGACGGCGCTGTGTTCCACGGGCTCGTGAACAACGCCCTGAACGGCGTGCGGGGCTCGGCAGTCATCAACGTCAACGATACCGCCTGCCAGCTCCTTGCCAATCCGGTCACACGCGGCAGCATGATGACCGGCGCGGTGCTGGTGCTGCTCGATGTGACCGAGCGCGAAAAGCGCGATGCGCTCCGCAGGGAGTTCACCTCCAATGTCTCGCATGAGCTCAAGACCCCGCTGACCTCGATCTACGGCATCGCCGACATGATGGAATCCGGCATGGTCAAGGCCGAGGATATCAGCGGCTTTGCAAGGCGCATCCGTGACGAATCCGCCCGCATGATCGCGCTGATCGAGGATATCATCCGGCTCTCGCGCCTCGATGACGATTCCTTTGCCGAGGAGGTCCTCCCGATCGACCTCTGTGAGATCGCGGAAAGCGTCCGCAGTCAGCTCATGCCGCAGGCGGAAAAGAAGGGCATCGAAATGACGCTGGAGGGCGATTCTGCGCCGCTTCAGGGCGTGCCGGTCATCGTCGAGGAAATGCTCTATAACCTCTGCGACAATGCGATCAAATACAACAAGGAAAAGGGCTCTGTGCGCATGAAGGTCACCTGCACGGAGCAGTCCGCGATCTTTACCGTCACCGACACCGGCATCGGCATTCCGCAGGCCGACCGTGAGCGCATCTTCGAGCGCTTTTACCGCGTGGACAAGAGCCACTCCAAGCAGATCGGCGGAACCGGCCTCGGCCTTTCGATCGTCAAGCACGGTGCGATGTTCCATAACGCCAAGATCGAGCTTGACAGTCAGCTCGGCTCCGGCACGACGATCACGCTGTTCTTCCCGCGCAGTGCGGAATCCGCGGCGCTGGCTGAGCGTGATGCGCGGTTCAATCCGCTGGATGTGGAGGTTCCCGGCACCAACCGCAGACCGAGCCTGATCCGCATTGCGGAGGCGGATGCAGAAGAAAAAGCAGCGCCGGAACAGACACCCGCACCGGAAAAAGCACCGGCGAAAAAATCCGCCGCAAAATCGAAAGCGGGCAGATCCGCAAAGGCCAGGGCTGCTGCACCTGCAGAGGAGGAATTCATCTTTGTGACGGACGGTGCGCCCGCGAATGCGCAGGAGTCCGCGCCGGAAACGCAGTCTGCCGCCGAACCCGAACCGCAGCCCGCTGAAGCGGCTCCGGAGGCGGAAACAGAGCAGAAGCCCGCAGACGTCCCCGCAGATTCCTCCGCCGATGCAGAACCGGCAAAGGAGACACCCGCTGAGCCCGCGCCGAAAAAGCCGGCACGGAGATCCGCCCGCAAACAGTCCGCGAAGGCAGCGGCAAAGGCGGACGGGGATGATACCGCCGCAGCCGTTCAGCTTGAGCTGACGGCAGAAGAACCCGCAGAACCCGCAGAACCCGCAGCCGCCCCGGCTGATGCCCCGGCAGAGGAAGCCGCTGTACCTGCTGCTGAAGCTGAATCCGCAGAAGCCCCTGAAGCCGCTGAAGCATCCGGAGCCTCCGGATCACCCGCGGAAGCCCCTGAAGCCGCTGAATCTTCCGAAGTCTCCGAAGCATCCGCAGAAACGGCTGAAAAGACGCCGGAAAAGCCGGAAGCTCCCAGGACGGAAGCCTCGCAGAAGCCCGCACGCCGCCGCAATATCCTTGATGAAAATACCGAGGATCTGACCGCAGAGCTCGAACGGGAGCTGGCGGGGTTCATGCCGCCGCTCAGAGAGCAGCCCGTGCGGGAACCGGCCTCGATCGAAATACCCATCGAGATTCCCGTCCACCTGCCCGCAGACGGCAGTGCAGCCCCGCAGCGCCGCGGAAAACTGCCCTTTGATCCTGATATCGTGCCGATCGACGAGACAACAATGGATATCAAGATCTGACAAAAACGGCCTGCTTTATGCCGGTACTCATATAGAAGTTTTGCCCCGAAGCATTTCACAAAAGCGCTTCGGGGCATTGTTTTTTATACTGGTGCTATCATAAATCAGAATTTGTCGGCATAATTACACCCAATAGACTTTCTGAAAATCGAAAACTTACTTCTCCCCACAGTCCGGGGGTGACAACC
>CAMNJD010000415.1 GCA_946540705.1 uncultured Ruminococcus sp.
GCGCCCTGCGATAGAGGGCGCCCCTAAGTGAATTGCGCAGCAATTCACGAATAGAGGGAGTACCTTAAGTTGTTGGCATTGCTGCCCCCAAACCCCTGCTTAATGGACAAATGTCCCTTTGGCGAGGTATGGAGCGGAGCTCCATTAACAATCATCGCGCAGCGATACATATAAAGGGAGGTGAACGCCGTGCCGAAGCTGACCGCGGCCGATCTCATCAAGCAGGTCGGGACTGACAGCCCGCCGCAGCTCTGTTTTCTCTGCGGAGAGGATACCCTGACAGTCACACAGACCGAAAAGCGCATCCGCAAAAAGCTCACGGACGGCGATGCGCTCTCTGATACCGTATTCGACGGTCAGGCGCCTGACCTCGACCGTCTGGCGGATGCGTGCAGCTTCTGCCCGATGTTTCAGCCGTACAATCTCATCATCATCCGTGACCTGGACCCCGATTCCGTCCCTGCGGCGGATATCGAGCGCATGACCGCAATACTCGGGGAGATCGCCCCGCAGACGGTCGTGCTGGTCGTGATGACATCGGTTCCGGTCTATGAGATCCGCAGAAACGAGCCGTCCATTCTGCCGAAATTCAAGAAAATCACAGCATTCTTTGAGAAAAACGGTGTTCTCTGCATCTGCGAGAAGAAAAACGCGATCATGCTCGGAAAGCAGATCATTGAGCAGGCCAGGCGCCGCGGCTCTGATATCAGCAGGCAGGACGCGGAGGAGCTCGCGGGCAGATGCCTCTGTGACAGCACACTCATCAATACCGAGCTTGAAAAGCTGCTCGCCTGCGCCGACGGCGAACCGATCACACGGGACATGCTGGACGCACTGGTCGCGGCACTGCCCGATGCGGATGCATTCCGGCTGGCGAGAGCCGTCACCGGCGGAAACGGCAGAGCCGCACTGCGGCTGCTCAGTCAGCTCACCGCCAAATCAGAGGACACCAAGACCGTTCTGGGACTGCTCACCATTCTGAGCAGCACCTTCACCGACCTCTACCGCGCCAAGCTCGGTCAGGGGGCAGCGAAGCAGCAGCAGGAGATCGCTGCGGATTTCGGCTATCCGAAAAACCGCGAATTTGCGGTCAGAAATGCAATGCGCGACTGCGGTTCGATGAGCCTGCCGCAGCTCCGTACCTGCATCCGCATCCTGCGCATGACCGACAGGAACTGCAAATCGACCAGAACACCGCCGAAAATGCTGCTGGAGCAGGCGATCGTGCGGATGCTGCGGGTGCGGCGCGACGGCTCGGAGGTCACGGAATGACCGGCCGCAGGCGCGTTGTCCCCGCGATCGTCGTCGAGGGAAAATATGACAAAATACGGCTCGAAAACGTCGTAGATGCGGTGATTCTTGTGACAGGCGGTTTCCGCATCTACCATAATAAGGACATGCTCTCCCTGCTGCGGCATTATGCACAGACGACCGGCATTGTGATCCTCACGGACGCCGACGCAGCGGGCTTTCAGATCCGGGGCTACCTCAAGGGCGCGATCCCGGAGGGTCGGATCTATCATGTCTATGTCCCCGGCATCCACGGCAAGGAGCGCCGCAAACGCGAGCCCTCTGCGGAGGGGCTGCTCGGCGTTGAGGGCATGGACGATGCTGTGCTGATGCAGGCGCTCGAACGTGCGGGCGTCTTTGCGGAAGCACCGCCGGAGCGCCCGAATGACATCACACCGGCGCTGCTCTATGCTTGCGGGCTGGCAGGGACGCCGGACTGTGCCGCAAAGCGTCAGGCGCTGCTCTCGGCGCTCTCGCTTCCGCCGCATCTTTCGACAAAGGGGCTGTGCGAGGTGCTCGGCACGATGACCTGCGCTGCGGAGCTTGATGCGTTTTTGCAGGCGCATCTGCCGGAGCAGCCCGCTGACAGGCAGGGGGAGGCGGCATCATGACACTGACTGCACTCCCGATGATCCTCTATGTTCTGCCCGTTATCACGGTTCTGGCGATTCTGGTTCCGCCGAAGCGAAAGCCGTCTGTGCTCGCGCTCGGCGGGCTTAGCTATGTTTGGCTGACGGGCGGCTTTCAGGCATTGACGCTGATGCTGCTGATGATCGTCAGCGCATGGCTGGTGCTGCGGCTTCAGCCGACCCGCATCGGCGGCATCTCGAACCGGCGCATCCTGAGCTGGATGTATGCAGGGGTCGGGATTCAGATTTTGTGGCTGCTGGCGGCAAAGATGCTGCTGTCCGGCATGCAGCTCATCCCGCTGATCCTCTGTGCGATGCAGAATACCGAATACATCTGTGCGCGTGCAAACCGGCAGGTTTCTGTTCCGGGGCTGTTCCCGTTTTTCTGTTATTCCTCCGAGGCGCCGCGGCTTTTCGCAGGGCCGCCGATGCACCCGGAAACTGCGGAAACCATGTGGCAGCAGCGGAAATTCACCTCCGAAAATGTCGGCGCGGGTGCGGCACTCTATATTCGCGGACTGTTTCAGCTTGCCTGTCTGGCGCTGCCGATGCAGCAGCTTCACGGGGCACTGTCAGAGCTCGTGCAGGCGCGGACGATCGCGGATACCTGGCTGCTGATTTCGGCTTACTTTTTCTCGCTGTATTTCGGACTGAAGGGCGCCGCACAGCTCGGACAGGGCATTGCGCTGATGATCGGGCTGGAATATCCCGACAGCTTTGATTCCCCGATTCTTGCCGGAACACAGTACGGCTTCTGGACACGGTTTATGATGCCGGTGTCCAAGTGGGCGGAGCGGGTGCTCTGTCCCGACCGTTCGGCTGATGCGTTCAGCTATTTTGCGCGTGCGGCACTGACAATGGGCGGGGTCGGACTGATGCTCGGAAACGGCGTCTGCGGCATGCTCTGGGGCGTTTGCTCGGCATTGCTGCTGACCGGTGAACGCAAGCTGAACCCCAAGTGGATCGCGCAGATCCCGATCGCCGCCCGGCGTGTCATCACGACGCTGCTGATTCTGTTTTTCCTCGGCCTGCTCCGCTGCGGCAGCATATCGGAGCTGTTTGTCTTTTACGGCGGGATCTTCGGACGGAACGGCCTGATGTTCAGCAGCAGAGCCGGGTATTTCATCAAGAACGACTGGTTTACGCTTCTGCTCTGCACGGCAGCGATGTTCCCGCTGCGGAAAATGCTGCTGAAGTATGCAGAGGCAAAGACATGGCGCAGAGCGGCTGCACAGGTGATCGCTGTCTGCATGGAACTCACCATGACCGTCATGAGCATGGCGGAGCTGATGAGCAATTATTTAGGGAACCGCTGATGAAAGGCGGATGGATCATGAGGACTCCCCGCGCAGCGATACATGATTCATTAGGCGGTTCAATTTATCTGCGGCATACCGCAGAATCGGAAAGGTAAGATAAAAATGGAACAGTTCAGCCCGAAGGATTTTGAGATCATCGACATGCATGCGCACATCTTCCCGCATAAGATCAGCGAAAAGGCTACGCTCTCGATCGGTAAATTCTACGACATCAATATGCACTATTCGATCGGCGAATCCGAGCGCCTGCTTGAAGCGGAGGCACAGATCGGAACCGAGCGCATGCTCGTCTGCTCGGTCGCAACAACGCCGCATCAGGTCGTGTCGATCAACGATTTCATCCATGAGGAGAGTACCAAGCATCCGGAGATGATCCCGTTTGCCGCAATGCACGGCGATTTCCCCGATATTGCCGGCGAGATCGACCGCGTGATCGCAATGGGCTTCAAAGGCGTAAAGCTGCACTCCGATTTCCAGCGCACGCCGCTCGACAGCCTGAAGTCCTACCGGATCTACGAGGCGATCGAGGGCAGACTGCCGGTGCTTGTGCATATGGGCGACTACCGTCACGACTATTCTCACCCGACCATGCTGGTGAAGGTCATGCGCGATTTCCCGAACCTGAAGGTGCTCGCCTCGCACCTGGGCGGCTTTGCTGCATGGGATGAAGCGGAGGCAGTGCTGAAGGGCAGCGACAATATCCGCTTTGATACCAGCAGTGCGATCGGTCTGATGTCCCCGGAGCGCGCCGTGCGGCTGATCCGCCACTACGGCGTCGATCACTGCATTTTCGGCTCCGATTTCCCGATGTGGGATCCGAAAAAGGAAGCAGAAACGCTGCTTTCGCTCGGCTTCTCCTATGAGGAGTACAGGATGCTGTTCTCTGAAAACGCAAAAGCGTTTCTGGAGCTGTAAGTCATGAGCCGCCATCACCGCTATCGCCTGCATCATCATCATTCTCATATGCCGATGACGGCGGAGCAGAGAAAAAACGGCCGCCGGATCGCACTGATCGTGCTCGGAGCCGTGCTGGCGTTCGCCGCGGCTGTGCTGATCTACCGTTCTGTCGTGAACAGCTATGTGAAGCAGGTGAAGAAACTGGCCGCCGAAACCTACCCCGATGCTGAGCTTGTGCAGGTCAGCGAGGGCGCGGCGCTGTTCCCCGACCGCGTGCGGGCGACCTACTGGGACCGCGAATACGGCTTTCTGTTTATTCAGGACTTTCAGCGCGAGGGGCTGCATCCGGTCATCGGCACCGAATCGCCGGAATCACGGGCTCGCAGACGTACCTACCGCGGCTTCTGCGATCAGTGCATTGCGGCGCTCTCAAAGCTGACAAGCGCCGATTATTCGGTATATTATGACACGAATCTGCGCGGCTTCAGCGTGCTGACAACAGAAACAGACCCCGAAAAGCTCAATGCGATGCTGCACGGACTTCAGGCGATGAAGCCCGCATACCCGCTGCGGTTCAGCATCGTAAGCTGCCCTGCAGAGCTCTGCGAGATTATCCGGAGCGGCGACCCCGCAGCCGTCATGAAGGATCCGAGACTCGCGATTGAGGCGGACAATATCACACAGGGCGAGGTCATGCTGCTGCGCATGTGTGCGGATGAACTGATAACCGCGCTGGGCGGCGACTGGAACAATTCGCTCGAATACAGCGATTATACGGAAAGCGGCGTCCCTGCGGATTACCGTGCGGCGGATCATGTACCGGAGGACGCTGCCTATGCGGTCACGGAGCTGGAAAGCAAGACCGGTCAGAATACCGCAGATCTGCGATGCTGGAGCGTCAACACCAGAACATAAAAGGAGAAGAACCTTATGCTGATATCCTGCACAGGAATCAACAAGTTTTATCAGGATAACCATGTGCTGCGCTCCGTGTCGCTGACCGTGGAAAACCAGGACCGGATCGGGCTGGTCGGCGACAACGGCTGCGGAAAATCGACCTTTCTGCGCGTTCTGACCGGGCAGGAGCTGCCCGATGCGTTTGCACATGATGAGCCGACGATCGCAAAGGCGCCGCATCTGCGGATCGGCTATCTCGCACAGAATGCAGGGCTTGACGGCGCAAAGACCGTCCGCGAGGAGATGACCGATGCCTTTGCACCGCTGCTTGCGGCAAAGGAAACGATGCGCGGACTGGAACAGAAAATGGAGCACGCGCCGCTGACAGATGATGAGGCGGACGAATACTCGCGGCTCAGCGCGTTTTTTGAGACAAATGACGGCTATACGACCGATGTGCGCATCCGCACGGTGCTGTACGGCATGGGCTTTTCGGAGCAGACGCTCGACCGGACGATCTCAGGCTTCTCCGGCGGCGAAAAGACCCGGCTCGCGCTCTGCAAGCTGCTGCTCGAATCGCCGGATCTGCTCATTCTCGATGAGCCGACGAACCACCTCGACTTCCAGACGGTCGGCTGGCTGGAGGATTACCTCAAAGGCTGGCGCGGCGCACTGCTGATTGTCAGCCACGACCGCTTTTTCCTCGACCGCCTCTGCACGAGCATCTGCGAGCTGGAGCACGGGCAGATGACCCGCTATAAGGGCGGCTACACCGCCTTCACGAAGCTGCGTGCGGAATCCCGTGAACGGCAGCAGAAGGAATATGAGGCACAGCAGCGTGAGATCGCCAAGCTCGAGGACTATGTCGCACGGAACAAGGTGCGCGCCTCGACCGCAAAATCCGCGAAATCACGCGAAAAACAGCTCGAAAAGATGGAGCGCATCGACCGCCCGTTCTCAGCGGCGAAAACCGCAAAGCTGCAATTCACCTATACGGTCACACCGCCGCTCGATCTGCTTGAGGTGCGGAATATTGACCTGACCGTCGGCAAAGGGACTCAGCAGAAAACGCTCATGGAGAACATTTCGTTCACGGTGCGGCGCGGCGAAAAGCTCGGTATCATCGGTGAAAACGGAGCGGGCAAATCGACGCTGCTGAAGGTGCTGCGGAATATCCTGCCGCATAAGGGCATTGTCCGCTGGGCGGCAGGTACGAGACTGGGCTGCTTTGAGCAGGAGAGCGAGAGCCTGAATCCCTATGCGACCGTGTTTGATGAGCTGCACGACCGTTACCCGATGCTCAGCGATTTTGAGGTGCGGAGCCTGCTGGGACAGGTGCGGCTGACCGGCGAAAACGTGTTCAAGGAGACAGGCGTGATCTCCGGCGGTGAGCGGGCGAAGCTCTGCTTTGCGATCCTCATGATGGAGCACGGCAATGTGCTGCTGCTGGACGAGCCGACGAACCATCTCGATCTTTCAACCAAGGAGATCCTCGAACAGGCACTCACCGAATTCGACGGCACGATCCTGTTCGTCAGCCACGACCGCTACCTGCTGGACCGGCTGGCCGATCACCTGCTGATTCTTGAGGACGGGCATGTTGAATGCTACAAGGGGCGCTTTTCGGCCTATCAGGAGCAGATCCGCAGAAAGAACGAGGCGGAGCAGGCGGAGATTGCCGAGGAAAAGCAGAAAAAAGCCGCTGAAGCGCAGAAAAACAGCTTCCGCTCGAAGGAACAGCGTGCGCAGGAAGCGAAGCGCCGTGCCGAGCAGAAGCGCATCGAGCAGGAGATCGACAGCCTTCAGGCGGAGCAGGATACGCTTCAGGCCTCGCTGACCGACCCGGCTGTTGCGGGGGACTACGAAAAAATGCAGGCACTCTGTGCGCGGCTCGATGAGATCCGGCAGCGGCAGGATGACCTGCTCGAAGAACTGATTTTGCTGGAGGAATGATTCCGGCAATACGGAGGGGAAGCTATGAACAGAAAGATCACATGTCTGCTGGCGGCAGTGCTGCTCGCGGGATGTCCGGTGCTGACGGGCTGCGGAAAAGCAGAATCATCGGAATCGTCATACGAAATGCCCTACGGCTCGACGCTGACGCTCGATACGGGTCTGCCCGTGCCGATGCAGTATGACAACCGCTTCATTGACAGCGCCTTAGCGGAGACAATGGCACACTATTATCACGCGATTCAGGCGAATGACGCCGAAGAATACAGCGCGGTTCTGTTCCCGCTGTATCACAGCTATGAGCTCGAACACTTCTATGACAGCAAGATCACGGATGAGGACATCGTCGGGAACACCTACCGGATGCTTCACAGCTACTACGGCAAGGATTTTGATTTCGCGCTGGCTGATGTCCAGTCGCTCGTCACAGCGGATAACGTCAACCCCGACCGCGATGCCGTCAAGAATATGCTGATTGATCTGGCATCGGATGAAAAGGTCGCGAACTTTGAAGCGGATCTCGAAGCCCTCTACCGGGCCGACCTGACGCTCTATCTCACCGACAAGGGCTCCGGCGTGCATATCGAAACGGAAACGCCGATCAGCGGCGAGGTGCTTTACTGCGCGAAATATCAGGGAAAATGGTATGTGTTCTTTGTTGCTGCGTCGGATATGCAGAACGGGACAACCACGGAGGAATAAGGGATGCGGACGACACGAAAAAAACGGCTGCTGCCTGCGGCACTGAGCGCGGCGGCTTTGCTCTGCTGCGCGGGCTGCGGCAGCAAGGACAGCAGCACGGCAGAGAGCAGCACCGGGAGCAGCGCGGTTTCTGCGGCGGAGGACGGCATCAGACTGAATGCGCCGAATGTCGATGCGGACTGTGCCGCCTGCATCAAGGCCTATTTTGAGGCGATCGACAACAAGGACTTTGACGCCTATGTCAAAACGGTATACCCGCCCTACAAGGAAGCCTACGACAAGCTGCTCGCGGAGAAAGGCGACAATCCCGAGGACGATTTTGCGGAGCTTTGCTCCCGCTTTGATGAGGACGGCTATGAGAGCTGGTCGCTGACCGAACTTACCCTGTCCTACTATGAGCATGAGGACACCAGCATCGACAATTTCCTCAGCCGCTATGTTGAGAGCGGCGTATTCGACGAGCAGTTCGTGACCGACTGCAAGGCGGATTCCGAGGAGATTCACGATGTCATCTTTACACTTTCGGCGCTCTATCAGGGCGATGACACGCCCGTGACGGTCGTGGACGGCTCCGGCATTCTGGCCGTCAAAAACAAGGACGGCTGGTTCGTGCTCGGCTGAGAGGAACAGACACATGGAGCAGACATATGATCCCGCTGCACTGGCGGCGGAATTCCGGAAGGCGGAGCCCGGCGATCCCCGGATGCGGGCGATCCGCAAGGCGATCGGGGCGGCAGAGCAGGCTAAGGATACCGCGACAGCGCTGCATTTTCATCATGCGCTGATCAAGGAATCCGTGTTCAGCGGCGACCGCTATCAGGCGCTGATCGACTTTCCGCAATATCTGAATCTGGTTCACAGCAGCCCCGAAACGGAACGGGAATGGGCGCATGATTCGCTCTGGCTGTTCAAGTGGATCGTCGAGGCGGCAACGGAATTCTGGCAGATCGACAAAAAGCAGATCCTTACCTGGTTTTCGGAATTCCGGCGGACACTGGCGCGGCAGGGCTATTCGCTCAAGCCGTTTTATGAGAAGCGCGCAATTTTTTTCAGCTATTGCGACCGCGCAAGGCTGCGCATGGACTATGAGGATTTTCTCAGCGCGCCGATGGACGGCATGTGTGACGGTGAGGCCGATTCGCTCAATACCGTCGTGCGCTGGGAGCTGGAATTCGGGAACCGTGAAAAAGGCATGCGCTGTGCAGAGCGCATCATCAGCGGAAAAATGTTTTCGGACGAAATTCCCGCGACGACCTACGGCTATTTGCTGGCCGATGCCCTGCTGCACGGCGAGGCGGCGCGGGCCGCAGACTGTGCGGAGCGGCTGCGGGCGCTCAGTGACGGTTCACGCTTCCGGCTGGAGCAGATCGGACAGCTCCTGCGGTACGATGCCAAGACCGACCCGGACAGAGGCTATGCATTTTATCTGAAAAACAGGCATCTGCGCGAAAACCTGCGGAATCCGCTGCTGTGCTTCCGGTTTGACTGCGGTGCTGCGGCGATTCTTGACGCTGCAGCCGCGAAGCAGCCCGGCAGCGCAGAAGCTCTGCGCACTGCGGCGGCGCAGTACCGCGCATCGGCACAGACAGCAGCAGAACGGTTTGACGCCCGCAACGGCTCGGACTTCTTCGCGGCCGCTCTGCGGGAATCCGAAGGGGTGTGATCGCATCAGCATTCTGGAAATACCGGTCACCTGCGCGGCGGAAATGCCGCTGGGCGCATATCTGCGCGGGTATGCGGGCATCTCGGCGCATATGCTCAAGCGCCTGAAAAATGTCCCGGACGGCATGACGCGCAGCGGCATACATATCCGCAGCATTGACCCTGTGCGCAGCGGCGACACGATCCGCCTGCACTTTCCCGAGGCCGCAACACAGCAGCCCAATCCCGCGCTGCATGTGCCGGTCGTATACGAATCCGAGCAGATCTTAGTCTGCGACAAGCCCGCAGGGATGCCCGTGCATCCGTCGATGCTGCACCGCGACGATACCCTCGCGAACTGGTATGCCGCGCAGTACCCCGACTGCGGGTTCCATCTCATCAACCGCCTTGACCGCAACACCTCCGGCCTCTGCATGATCGCACGGACGGCCTATGCCGCGAATGCACTGCGCGGAAAGACGGAGAAGCGGTATTATGCGCTGGTGAAGCCCGGCCTGACGGGTGCGGGAACGATCGACGCGCCGATCGCAAGAGAGCGGGAGTCGGTCATCACGCGCTGTGTCCGCGCTGACGGACGGCAGGCCGTGACGGATTACCGCGTGATGCGGCAAACGCCGGACTGTACGCTGCTTGAGCTGACGCTCCGCACCGGCCGCACGCATCAGATCCGCGTCCATCTGGCGCATATCGGCTACCCGCTGCTCGGCGATGACCTCTACGGCGGCGACTGCTCTTTGCTGCATCTGCATGCGCTGCACTGCGGCATGCTGCGCTTTCCCGAGCCGCTGACCGGAGAGATACAGACCGTGACCGCACCGCTTCGCAGCGATATGAATGAACTATTGAAAGGAAACATATGATGAAGCATCCGTTGAATTTACGGGACACAGATTTACTGTTTGAACGCATCCGGCGAAATCCGAAGCAAAATGTCGCACGCAATATCCTGATCCTGCTGCTGATCTTCATTGCATATTTTCTGGTCGCGGCGCTGACGGAAGGCATGTTCACGATGCTGTTCTTCCCGCCGCATGTGGATGTACAGCTTCAGGAAGGCGGTGTTTCCGCCGATGTGCAGATGACGCCGGATGATGTGCGGAACGCGCTTTACATGACACTGGTGAGCATTGCAATGACCTTCCTGTTCTGCCTGTGCATCGAAAAGCGCGGGGTGCGGACGATGGGTCTGACGAAGCGCCGCGCCGTGCCGGATTATCTGATCGGCGTTCTGCTCGGCCTGGGACTCATGGGCGCAACAGTCATGATCGCATGGGGACTTGGCGGTGTGACCTGTCAGGGCACCGCACCCTCAATCCCGGTGCAGTCGATGCTGCTGTTTACCGTCGGCTGGATGATACAGGGCTTCAGCGAGGAGCTGACCTTCCGCGGCTATCTGATGATGTCCGGCGGCACACACCATGCCCCGCTGACGGGCGTCTGCATCAGCTCGCTGCTCTTTGCGGCGGCGCATCTTGGCAATGACGGCATTTCGGTCTTTGCATGCGTCAATCTGACGCTGTTCGGCTTGCTGGCAGCACTGCTGTTCCTGCGCACGGACAGCATCTGGTGCGTTGCGGCGCTGCATTCCTTCTGGAATATGGCACAGGGCAATGTGTTCGGACTGAAGGTCAGCGGTCTGGACATCGGCGTGACATTCTTCCGCTTTGACATGGTGCCGGACAAGGACTGGATCAACGGCGGCGGATTCGGTCTGGAGGGCGGTATCGCAACGACGATCGTGATGACCCTCGGGATCATCGTGATCTTCCTGATGCCGCAGCGTCAGCCCGATCAGCTCCCGCCTCCGCTTCCGCCCGTGCAGCCGCAGATTCCGCAGATGCCGTTCCCGATGCCGCTTTATCCGCAGCAGATGCAGCAATTTCCGCAGCAGCCCGGATACCCGCAGGCACCGATGCAGCAGTATCCGCAGCAGCCCGGATATCCGCAATACCCCCAGCAGCCCGGATATCCGCAGGCGCCCGCACAATATCCGCAATATCCGCAGCAGGGACAGCAGCCGGCTCCGTATCAGCAGCCGCCGATACCGCCGCAGCAGCCGCCTGCACAGTAAGAAAGGAGATCTCATATGGATAAAAAAACCAAGCTCGGCGGACTTTCCGCCTCGGTCGTTCTGCTCGCGCTGGGACTGTTCCTCGCGATCTGGCCGAACGCGGCCGTGACGATCGTCGTGCGGGCAGCAGCCGTCGCAGTCATGATCTACGGCACACTGCGCCTGATTTCGGGGCTCGGCAACAAGGAGCGCACGCTCGCGCAGGACACGCAGCTCATCATCAACGGCCTGATCATTCTCGGCGGGTTCATCCTGTTCTGGCTGCCGGGCGTCATCAAGAACCTGATCCCGCAGGCGCTCGCGCTGGTGATCCTCGCGCTCGGCATCATCTCGCTGCTCAGCGTCCTCAACAGCCGTGACAACGGCGACACCCGCTGGAAGGCAAAGCTCGTCCTGCCGGTCATCTCGATCATCGGCGGCCTGTTCATTCTGCTGAATTCGGATTTTGTCGCGAACACCGGCATCCGGATCGTCGGAATATTTCTGATCTATCAGGGCGCATCGCAGCTCTTCCTCGATGTGACGAAAAAGTAATACAGCACAAAAAAACGCCCCACACGGGTTCTTTCCGTGCGGGGCGTTTCAGTCAGTCGAAAAAGGTATCGCTTCGCGATGATTGATATTGGGCTCCGCCCAAACCCGCCAAAGGGACATTGTCCCTTTGGAATCCAATTATAAACAAAATGAAAGAAAATGCGTGATTTTTCATTTTCTTCTATAAATGGGATTCTTAAGGGATAGTATCCCTTAAGCGGGGGTAT
>CAMNJD010000416.1 GCA_946540705.1 uncultured Ruminococcus sp.
AACCGGGCGCTTGAACTTCTCGCACTGGTCGGAGATGCAGCCGAATCGCTGAGCGTGGAACAGATGGCGCAGGCGGTTCAGGGCGCGGCAAGTCAGGCGGCTATCGCTGCCGATGCGCAGGAAACATACGAACAGGGAATCGTCAGTCCGCAGACTGATGATATTGAATAAGGAGGATTCAAATGGCAGAAAAAACTGTTCTTCAGGAGCAAGTCTATTGGATGGTCGATCATCTTATTGATGCAATCGGCGATTATGTCGATGAAAAGCTGGGCGATAATGTGAATTACCGGCTGCTCAATGGAGTGATGATTCACATTGAGGATATGCGCTTCGACGCATCCGATCAGCTTGATGAGATTTTTGCAAAGTACATCAAGAAATACGGACCGATTCAGTAAAGAAAGGAGGCTGCACGGTGAGCATATTCAGATTGAGTAACAGCATCTTCGCACTTGGGCTGGATGCGCAGGAACTGAGCGTATACGCTTATCTGTGCAGCCTTCCTGCTTCCGGATTCACGCTGCAAGGTGCAGCGGCGATCTCGGTCAAGCAGCGGACGATCGCTGCAAACTGCGGTATCAAGTCGCCAGTTACAGTATCCAAAACAATCGACCGGCTCCGTGAAAAGGGGCTGGTCGATTATCTGGAACGGCAGTATAAGGCAAACGGACACAGAGGCGCATACTGGTATGCGGTCACAAAGCACCCGACGGACAACGGGTTTTTCATGGTTGACCGTCACGTTTTTGGAATACTCTCGCCGCGGCAGATGCTTGTGTATCTCTTTCTCTGCAAGTCATTCAGCACGGTACTGCATGACTGCTGGAACAGCTATAATGACATTTCCGCACAGATCGGGATGAAGCGTGAAACAGTCGTGCAGACGGTTCGTGAACTGGTCGAACTCGGTATGATTGTCCGGATGCAGCGCAAATCGAAGGAGAACCGGAGCGTCTATGTGGACAACCACTATTCGATCGTTCGATTTGAGGTCGGGCATATCCGTGTAAAGATGCCGAAAACGCGGCAAGCTGATAAATCCGAAGATCGGATCATCATGTTTCATCCCGCGGCGCTCTGTCGGATCTGTCCGGAGGTGCGTTCTGCTGTATGGGGTAGTCCCTGAAATGCATCTCTATATTCAGTACCCAAGATTACTTACGGGTTGAAAAAGAAAGATCTATGTATATCCGTTCTGGCAATGATTTCTATACCGCACGTACAAATAGTTTTCAACAGATCGTATCAAATCGCGGCGGTCAAGTGCAGGGCGGCTTTTTTCAATTTTGTATCTGATGCTCATGCTAAGGGCAGTGGTCATCGCACACTGCAAATCGAAATACGCTACCGTTTTGATGTTGCCATAACGACTATTGTTGACAGCATGAAGTACGAAAAAAGAGAAAGGTTGCGTTACCGTTTGGCTACGCAACCTTATCCTCAAATTTCAAATATTTCTATACCGGTGCGCTTCTAACACCCCAGCTCTTTCTGTTTCTTTTCAAAGATACTCAATTAACAGAATACTGTTTCGTTTGATTATAAACTGATAATATAGAATGCATTTGGCGGAATATGACAGGTTCCTTTAAATAGTTTTTTGACTTGAGAAGCTTTCATTCGAAATCGGGTACTATTTCTTGATCGAGTTGAATTATTCGCTGATGCCATCGCATTATTTAATGAAACTAAAAGTGTTCTACTTTCACTCGATTCTGAGTGTGCGAGTTCACTTCTTCGAAAATTGATTGCCTGTCGGCTTACAGAAACTATATTACTATCAGCTATATTTTCCAAATCTTCTAAAGAAATAAATGTTCTGGAATCTGAAATCATTATCATTTTAGTCTTTCTCCTTCCAAGGTAAACCAAAGTAATAGTCAAAGTTGCCAATCCAACGAGATAAATCAGCTTGCAGATTAAGGTAATCGAAAATTGCAAATATTCGTGTGGAATCATAAAGCTGATTTTTCTCACAGTTCTTTACAGAAATACCAAAGGATAATGCGGGAAACTTTTTTGAACCTTTTTGTTTTTTTTGTTTATCACGAGTGTTGATTTGAAGCTCATAACCTTCAAAATCTGGAACAACCGTTATAAACTCTTGCCATTTGGTTGAGGTTTTATTAATACCGGGATTAGCAGATTTAATTAACGGTTTGTGAATCATATATGCTTGTTCAATAAGACCTGCATTTTCGCGTGAAATGGGTTTTGGGGGTATCTCATCACTAACAGTCTGAGATGAGCAATAAGCAATGCAGATATAAGCGTTATCCTCTTTATTATACAATCTGAAATGAGGACGAATAAAAATATTCTCAGGAAATACTTCTGCAGATAGATGTGTACAGTAACTGAAGCATATTTCATTCATGAAGCCATCAAAATAGCCTTGCAAGAAGAACGAAGGCTCATTTAAACAGTAGTTTTCCCAAGAATCAACTAACAAATCGGTAAGCCCATCGGGAATATCGCCTTTATTGTCAACTTGATCAGTTAAGAATGATTCAATGAAACCTCTAATTTCATTACAATCATACGAAGAAAAAGCCGAATCTACGAAGTACTTTTTTATCATTTTGTCACTGATAATTGTATAATAGTTACCATCATCTGAAATCGCAGGTTCTGTTATCAATCCATTTATCATTTGTGAAAAACGCAAACTCACATCTGAATGGACTTGCGAAATGCAATTTGCAATCTTTGGAATGATTTTACTTACATCTGAAGAAATGAAAAAATCTTTTTCGCTAATTCCTTGAGTGGTATTCATTCGTAAATAGGGGAGATTCTTTTGAGGAGAACTTAATGGATATAGTATTTTTCCGGATTCTTGCTCAGTGTCTTTTGTATAAACCGAGAAGTCGAAATTAAAATCAGAATCTCCTTGGGCTTTTCTAACCACTATTCCACAGCTATTTCTTATGGGATTTATTTCATAAACAGAATACCAAGTTTCTTTTTGTCTTCTTCCACCAACTCCAGTCACTAAGGTCAAGATTGATTTTTCATGTGTCGAATAGTTTATAGCATCATTATCATGTACATGTCCGCATAGATAAACATTAGCATGAAAACAACTGGGCGATAATAAATCAGACATGAATCGTTGGTAGTCACTAAATCTTAGCCACGAAAGGGGGTAGTGAGAAACTACAATTACTAGATCCGTTTCATTTGTTTGTTCTTTTTGGAAATCACTTCGAAGGCGCTTCAACTGATCCTCACCAATTGACAGTCCATTGAAATTGTCTATATTTTTTATAGAATCAGTTATTTCATCGCTCATTTGATTCCATGCAAAATCAATTGCTATGAAATGAATTGTAAAATCTTTAATTGTAGCCTGTTTGTAATAAAATGGAGTTGATATCTTATTAAGTGAAAAAAGAGCTCGAATTTTATTAACCAGTTTTATGTATTCTTCATACCCTAAAATGCGGATTGCCTGTTTAAAGTTCTTGACTTTTTTTTCTTTTTTCAAATTCTCTGGAATAGTTCCTTTTGACATTATTTGTTTCAGTGGAGCGTAATACTCATCTTTTCGGATAATATCATGGTTTCCTGGACAGAAAATGATTTCTTTAACGATGATATTCTTTTTATCGAGCGCCTCTTTTATTGTTTCGAAAAACAACAATACGGTTCTAATATTGACTTTCGTATAGTCGCCCTTATTGATTGTGTCACCTGAAACAACAATTATGCATTCATTTGAGAATACATATTTTATCATGTCACCTATTAATTTATTGAGGTTTCTTGTTAAAACGGGTTTATCAGTACTTTCCGATTGAATATGTAAATCGGATAAATGAATAATGCATATGTCTTCTTGATAGTACTGATCTTCTATAACACACATTTTTCTCACCTCGTTTTTTACATCACATTATTTGTTTGGTTCTGATTGCATGATAATGCAATTTCCTTTAAGCGAAATCAAATAAGGAAACAGATAAGACGGATCTGATTCAGAAACATCTCAGGCGCATCCTTACACTATTTTATTTAACGCAGCAAACTTTCCATTGCCTTTATATGTTGAAAAAACAGACTAGCAGCATCCAACATTCCATTGCTAACTGATACGCCCTTTTATCTATTATACACAGTGCGGATAGATTTGTCAAGAGGATTCTGCATAATTATATGCCTTACAGCGTGACTTCTCAAAAAAATGGGAGGCTTTTTGAATATTGTAACAGTTTGGACATTAATCATCTGTAATTTATACACACAATCTATACAATGTGCTATAGAGTAGAGCAAAACGCCTGCTGACAGATGATGCTAAATCAAATGAATGGCAAATGCCTTGCGAAAGCATGATGAAATATTCAAGTGAAATGTCATCGCAGACCGGCTTTTCTTTGTCAATTTGGTATCAGAAAGGAGCTTCCAATGGATAAGCATACGAAACACACCCTTATTTTCTTTGTGACAATGCTGCTTGCATCAGTTATCACATTCAGCATTCTGTATCTGCTGCCGCTGACTGAGAGCGGACGAGCCCCGCCGCATATTGCATAATGCACAATTTGATCGTCAATTTTTTGTGCGAAGAAACGAACTTTTTGAAAAGTGCAGATTTCCAGCAAGATTTCCAGCAAAAAGTCTTGACTTCTACGCGACAAAGTGTTAAACTATGAAAGGAGAGAGGAATATGGCAAATACCAATCACCTCACCCCGCTTGGCGGATACAGCGATACCGGAGCGCAGATGCTCCGGAAAATGTCCGAAAATGCGCCGCTTTTGACCGAATTCCTGC
>CAMNJD010000417.1 GCA_946540705.1 uncultured Ruminococcus sp.
CTTGAGACGGGCTTTGTTGCTGTCAATTTTCTTTACCATAGCAATTCACCTTTCTCCTTACTTCTTGCCCTTACCGGCCTTGCCTTCCTTACGGATGATGTGCTCGCCCTCGTAGCGGATGCCCTTGCCCTTATAAGGCTCCGGCGGACGCTTCTCGCGGACTTCCGCAGCAAACTGACCGACCTTCTGCTTGTCATAGCCGTTGACGACGATCGTGTTTGCATTCGGCACATCAATGGTAATGCCGTCGATCTCAGGCATCACGACTTCGTGGGAATAACCGAGGTTCATGACGAGCTTATTGCCGTCCTTCTTGGCACGGTAGCCGACGCCTTCGATCTGAAGGGTCTTCTTGAATCCGGTATTCACGCCGAAAACCATGTTTGCGATAAGTGTTCTGGTGAGGCCGTGCAGCGCACGGTTCTCCTTGGAATCATTGGGGCGTGCGACCTTGACGGTGCCGTCCTCAACAGTGATCTGCATTGCAGTATTTGCGCGATACGTGTTCTCGCCCTTGGGTCCCTTTACGGTGACCAGATTGGTATCGTCAACGGTAACGGTGACGCCGGCAGGAATCGCGATCGGCATTTTTCCGATTCTTGACATAATGCGTTTCCTCCTTTATTACCAAACGTAAGCGAGAACCTCGCCGCCGACATTCAGCTCTCTGGCCTTCTTGTCGGTCATAATGCCCTTGGATGTCGAAACAATGACGATGCCCAGGCCCTTTCTGACCTTCGGCATATCCGCGCAGGAGCTGTAGATTCTCAGACCCGGCTTGGAGATGCGGCGCAGGCCGCTGATCACGGAAGTTCTGTTCTCGTCATATTTCAGGGTGATGCGGATGATGCCCTGCTTGCCATCCTCGATGACCTGGAAGCTCTTGACATAGCCCTCGTCGGTCAGGATCTGGGTGATGGCCTTTTTCACGTTGGAAGCAGGAACGTCAACGGTCGCGTGCTTTGCGGTAGCAGCGTTACGGATTCTGGTCAACAGATCCGCAATGGTATCGGAAATTTGCATACCAAATGACCTCCTTTTCTATCGTCCGGTTTACCAGCTAGCCTTCTTGACACCGGGGATCTGACCGTCGTGTGCAAGCTCTCTGAAGCAAATTCGGCAAATACCGAACTTTCTGAGATAGGCATGGGGTCTGCCGCAGATTTTGCATCTGTTGTAAGCACGCGTCGAGTACTTGGGTGCTCTCTGCTGCTTCAGGATCATAGATTTCTTTGCCATAAATGCCTCCCCTTTACTTCGCAAACGGAGCACCGAGCAGCGTCAGCAGCTCTTTGGCCTCTTCGTCGGTATCCGCAGTGGTGATAAAGTTGATATCCATGCCGCGGACCTTGTCGATCTTATCGTACTCGATCTCCGGGAAGATCAGCTGTTCCTTGATACCGGTGGAATAGTTGCCCTTGCCGTCGAAGGAGTTGGGGTTGATGCCGCGGAAGTCGCGGACACGCGGGAAAGCGATGTTGAACAGCTTGTCAACGAAATCCCACATTTTTTCGCCTCTCAGTGTCACCTTGACGCCGATCGGCATGCCCTCACGAAGCTTGAAGTTCGCGACGGACTTCTTTGCGCGGCAGACGACCGGACGCTGGCCGGTAATGAGGCCGAGGTCGCCCATGATCGCGTCGATTGCCTTTGCATTTTCCTTTGCCTCACCTGCGCCGACGTTGATGACAACCTTATTCAGGCGCGGGATCTGCATGACATTCTTGTAGCCGAATTTGCTCATCAGCGCCGGAGCGACGGTGCTGACGTAATAATCCTTCAGTCTAGCCATCATCGTTCTCCTTTACTCAAATGTAGCGCCGCACTTCTTGCAAACGCGCAGCTTCAGCTTCTTGTCGCCCTTCTCCTCGACAGTGCGGCCGACTCTGGTGGGCTTGCCGCACTTGGGGCAGATGAGCTGAACCTTGCAGGCGTAGATCGGGGACTCAGCCTTGACGATACCGCCCTGCTGACCGACTCTGGTAGGCTTGACATGCTTGGTGATCATGTTGATGCCCTCAACGATGACCTTGCCCTCCTTGGGGCTGACCTCAAGCACCTTGCCGGTCTTGATCTTCTTCTTTTCGATGTCGGTGTACTTATCAACCGGGTCACCGACCAGCAGGCGAACGGTGTCGCCCTTCTTTACATGAACTGTACTCATCGGGCACCTCCGGATCAAAGAACTTCCGGTGCGAGGGAGAGGATCTTGACATAGTCATGCTCTCTCAGCTCTCTTGCGACCGGTCCAAAAATACGGGTCCCACGGGGGGTCTTGTCTTCCTTGATGATGACAGCAGCGTTCTCATCGAAGCGGATATAGGTTCCGTCATCTCTGCGGAGACCCTTCGCGGAACGGACGATAACTGCCTTAACGACATCGCCCTTCTTCACAACGCCGCCGGGTGTTGCTTTCTTAACGGATGCGACAACAACATCACCGATGTTCGCATAGCGTCTGCGGGTGCCGCCCAGCACACGGATGCACATAAGCTCCTTCGCGCCGGTGTTGTCTGCAACCTTTAAGTAAGACTGCATTTGAATCACAGCAGGTTCCTCCTATCTGAACATTTCGCTGCACCGCACGGGATTTGCCGTCCGGATTCGCAGCGACTGCGAATTATTGTTGTAGCTTATTTTGCCTTCTCGATGATCTCGACAACGCGCCATCTCTTATCCTTGGAAAGCGGACGTGTCTCCATGATGAGAACGCGGTCACCGATCCGGCACTCGTTCTGCTCATCATGTACCTTGAGCTTCACGGTACGCTTGACGATCTTCTTATACAGCGGATGCTGGACGTTATCGGCGATTGCGACGACAACGGTCTTATCCATCTTATCGCTGACGACGAGACCGGTACGGGTCTTTCTGAGGTTTCTCTCGACTGCCTCACTCATGACAATGTCCTCCTTCCTCATGCCTTCGCCGCAGGCTGTGCGGCGCGCATGCAAGTCTTGACACGGGCGATATCCTTCTTGACCGCCTTGAGTCTTGCGGTATTTTCAAGCTGATTTGCAGCGAGCTGGAAGCGGAGGTTGAACAGCTCCTCCTTCAGGCTCTGGAGCTGCGCAGCCATTTCTTCATAGCTCATATCTCTGATCTCAGAAGCTTTCATGCCTGTGCACCTCCATCCTGCTCTTCTTTTGCAATGATCTTGCACTTAACGGGCAGCTTGTGCATTGCAAGGCGAAGCGCGTCCTTCAGGTCCTCCTGGGAGATCGGCTTATCCTTGTCAGCACCGATCTCAAACATGACGCGGCCCGGCTTGACAACTGCGACCCAGTATTCAGGAGAGCCCTTACCGGAACCCATTCGGGTCTCTGCCGGCTTCTCCGTGATCGGCTTATCCGGGAAAATCTTGATCCAAACCTTACCGCCACGCTTGATACGACGTGTCATCGCGATACGGGCTGCCTCGATCTGGTTGGAAGTAACCCAAGACGGCTCCAGCGCAACGAGGCCGAAATCGCCGTAGCAGACCTTGTTGCCGCGGTATGCCTTACCGGTGAGGCGTCCTCTGTGAACGCGGCGATACTTAACTCTCTTTGGAAGCAGCATTTACGGAACCTCCTTCTCTTCTGTTCTGACCCTGCGGACGATCCGAACGCGGTCTGCGATCGCCGTTGTTATTGAAATCGCGGCGCGGTCTGCGGTCATTGCCGCCGCCGTTGCGATCGTCTCTGCGGCGTCTGTTGTCACGCGGACGGTCTCTTCTCTCATAGCGCTCCTTATTGGCAGCAGCCTTTGCAGCGTCGCCCTTCAGGATCTCGCCCTTATAGATCCAGACTTTGATGCCGATACGGCCGTAGGTGGTGTTTGCCTCTGCAAAGCCGTAGTCGATATCAGCACGGATGGTCTGGAGCGGAATGGTACCCTCATGATAGCACTCAGAACGAGCGATTTCAGCGCCGCCGAGACGGCCGCCGCACTTGATCTTGATGCCCTTCGCGCCGGACTTCATCGTTCTGCCGATGCTGCCCTTCATGGCGCGGCGGAAGGATACACGGTTCTCAAGGTCAGAAGCGATCTTCTCAGCAACGAGCTGTGCGGAGAGATCCATATTCTTGATCTCGATGATGTTGATAGAAACAGACTTGCCGATGCGCTTCTCAAGCGTAGCGCGGAGCTTGTCGATCTCTGTGCCGCCGCGGCCGATGATCAGACCCGGCTTTGCGCAGTGGATATGAACGCGGACCTTCTCAGGAAGGCGCTCGATCTCGATGCGTGCGATGCCCGCAGCATACAGAGACTTCTTGATGAACTCGCGGAGGTTATAATCCTCAACGAGGGTATCGCCGAAGTGCTTTTTATCAGCGAACCAACGGGAATCCCAGTCTTTGATTACGCCGACTCTCAGGCCGTGCGGATTCACTTTCTGTCCCATAGGATCTTATGCCTCCCTTTCCTTCAGAATGATGGTGATATTGGATGTGCGCTTGTTGATGCGGAACGCTCTGCCCTGTGCGCGCGGACGGATTCTCTTGAGGATCGGGCCCGGGCCGACATAGCAGGCGGCGACATACAGCAGATCCTTGTTCATCGAGTGATTGTTGTCAGCGTTCGCGATTGCGGAGTTCAGCAGCTTCTTCACGATCGGCGCAGCAGCCTTCGGGGTGAGATCCAGAGCAGCGACTGCCTTTTCGACGGACTGATTACGGATCAGGTCGAGGACGATCTGCACCTTTCTCGGAGAAATGCGCTCGCCGCGGAGGATTGCTTTTGCCTCCGGCTCGTTGATGTTTTCAATGTTAGCCATGCGAAATTTCCTCCTTCCGATTACTTCTTACCGTTGTTCGACGTTTTGGAACCGGCATGGCCCTTAAAGGTTCTGGTCGGTGCAAACTCGCCGAGCTTGTGACCGATCATTTCCTCAGTAACGAAAACCGGGATGTGCTTGCGTCCGTCGTGAACTGCGAAGGTGTGGCCGACAAACTCCGGGAAAATCGTGGAGGAGCGGCTCCATGTCTTTACGACCTTCTTTTCGCCGTTCTCGTTCATAGCGACAACGCGCTTGTAAAGGGATTCCTGAACATAAGGACCCTTCTTAACACTTCTGCTCATGAGTCAGCCTCCTTTCTTATTTACCGTTGCGGCGCTTCACGATGAGCTTATCGGAAGGCTTGTGATGCTTACGGGTCTTATATCCGAGTGCCGGCTTACCCCACGGGGTAACAGGACCCGGACGTCCGATCGGGGACTTGCCCTCACCACCGCCGTGCGGGTGGTCATTCGGGTTCATAACGGAACCGCGGACTGTCGGGCGGATACCCATGTGACGGGTACGGCCTGCTTTACCGATGTGGACATTTTCGTGGTCAATATTGGAGACCTGACCGATCGTTGCTTTGCCGATGACCGGAACCTTTCTCATCTCGCCGCTGGGCAGACGGATCAGAGCGTAAGCGCCCTCCTTGCCCATGAGCTGTGCCTGGTTGCCTGCGGAGCGCACAAGCTGTCCGCCCTTGCCCGGGTAAAGCTCGATGTTGTGGATGAAGGTACCGACCGGGATCGCGGTCAGCGGAAGTGCGTTGCCCGGCTTGATGTCGCAGTCAGCGCCGCTGCGGACGGTATCGCCCACTGCAAGGCCGTTCGGTGCGAGGATGTAGCGCTTTTCGCCGTCCTCATACTGAACCAGTGCGATGAACGCGCTGCGGTTCGGGTCGTACTCCAGAGTCAGGACTGTTGCATTGATGCCGTCCTTATTGCGCTTGAAGTCGATGATTCTGTACTTCGGGCGCGTACCGCCGCCGTGATGACGGACTGTGATTCTGCCGTAGTTATTACGTCCGGACTTCTTCTTCAGTGTGACGCAGAGGGACTTCTCAGGACCGTTCTTGGACAGTCCGGAGTAGTCAGTCACGGTCATACCGCGGCGGCCCGGCGTAGTCGGCTTATAAGCCTTAATTGCCATTTCAGTTATTCACTCCTTAAAATCAATGCTTTATTATCGGGAGCATGACTCCCATACATCGCTGCCGCCCGTTCGGGGTCAGCAGCAGATCAAACCGTTTGCGGGTCTGATCAGAACATGCCGTCGAAGAACTCGATGGTGCCGTTGCGCTTCTTGCCGTTTGCATCGGCGGACGGCTCCGGGTTGACGGTCACGATTGCCTTCTTCCATGCGGAAGTCTTGCCGGTGTATCTGCCGACTCTCTTGGAGCGGCCGCGCACGCTGACGGTGTTGACCTTCAGGACTTCGACATTAAAGAGCTTTTCAACTGCATCGGCAATTTCGATCTTGTTCGCATCCGTTGCGACCTTAAAGGTGTACTTTCCGGTCGGCAGCACATCGGTGGTGCGCTCGGTGATGACCGGCTTCA
Source organism: uncultured Ruminococcus sp. (assembly GCA_946540705.1). Classification (GTDB taxonomy): domain Bacteria; phylum Bacillota; class Clostridia; order Oscillospirales; family Ruminococcaceae; genus Firm-04. Next base: position 6,324 of record CAMNJD010000417.1, read on the forward strand.
GAATGATATCCTGCGGTGCTTTCATTTCGCATACACCTCCTCGATTTTTGCGACAGCGCCCTTGCTGACGATGAACTTGTCGTAGTTCAGGATGTCATAGACATTCAGGGTATTGACCGCAGCGGTCTTGACGCCCGGAATGTTTGCGGCGCTCTTGTAAACGTGCTTGTCTGCCTCCTGTGTAACGATCAGAGCCTTGCCCTCGACCTTCAGAGCATCGAGCATCTTGACGATGGTCTTTGTCTTGAAGCCTTCGACTGCGAGGTTGTCGATCACGAGCAGATTCTCGTCCAGAACCTTCTGGGAGAATGCAGAGAGCATTGCCAGACGGCGAACCTTCTTGTTGAGGGTGTAGCGGTAGCTTCTGGGCTTGGGGCCGAGTGCGACGCCGCCGTGATACCACTGCGGAGCGCGGATGGAGCCCTGACGTGCATGACCGGTACCCTTCTGGCGATACGGCTTTCTGCCGCCGCCTGCGACCTCTGTGCGGGTCAGCGTGGACTGTGTGCCCTGACGCTGATTTGCCAGATAATTCACGACAACTGCGTGCATCACAGCCTCATTCGGCTGAATGCCGAACACTGCATCATTGAGCTCGGTTTCGGAAACCTTCTTGCCGTTCATATCATAAACAGGAACATTTGCCATTTTCGATTTCCTCCTTCCTTAACCCTTTTTGACGCTGTTGGTGATGGTAACGAGGCTGCCCTTCGGACCCGGAATCGCGCCGCGGACTGCAATGAGATGATTCTCAGCGTCAACGGAAACGATGCGGAGATTCTGAACAGTCACAGTCTCTGCGCCGAGGTGACCTGCCAGACCCTTGCCCTTGTAGATACGGGACGGGGACGAGCAAGCGCCCATAGAACCGGCCTGACGGTGGACAGGGCCGGTACCGTGCGTTTCCTTCAGTCTGTGCTGATTGAAGCGCTTGATCGGGCCGGCATAGCCCTTACCCTTGCTGGTGCCCTGCACATCGACGATGTCGCCTGCCGCGAAGATATCGGGCTGGATCGCGTCGCCGACATTGTAGGCATCGCAGTCCTCAAGGCGGAACTCACGCAGTGTGCGGAGCGCACCGGTGTTTGCCTTGTCGAAGTGACCCTTCAGAGGCTTGTTGACCTTGTTTGCTTTCGCAGTGCCGAAGCCAACCTGAATTGCGTTGTAGCCGTCATTTTCCACGGTCTTCTTCTGAACGACGAAGCAGGGGCCTGCTTCCACGACCGTGACCGGCACGACCTTGCCGGACTCGTCGAAGATCTGCGTCATGCCGATCTTCTTGCCAAGAATGGCTTTCTTCATGTTTGGTTTCCTCCTTGTGGTTATTGGTTGACGTTTCCGCCAACTTGACCGGCGGGTTGAAGAATCCCCGCCTTACTCTTCCCGCTTGCGGAGCTTATTTCATCTCCATGTTGATGTCAACGCCTGCGGGAATTTCGAGTCTTGTGAGAGCGTCCATCGTCGCCTTGGTGGGACGGATGACGTCGATCAAGCGCTTGTGGGTACGCATCTCGAACTGCTCACGGCTGTCCTTGTACTTGTGTACCGCACGGAGGATCGTGATGACCTCCTTGTCAGTCGGGAGCGGGATCGGACCCGAGACTTTCTGTGCGCCGCCGCGCTTTGCAGTCTCCACGATCTTTGCAGCCGCCGCATCGACGGTCGCATGCTCATAGCCCTTGATTCTGATTCTCAGTTTTTCGCTGCCTGCCACTTGATTACCCTCCTATAAGATTTAGTTTTGTTGCCTTGGGGGGATGAAGTGAGCGGATCCGTGTGCTTCATGAGGTCTGCTTGGCGGGAGGCTCTTACAACTCCCCCGCGTGTTTCTCATGGATCACTCCATAAAAAACCCCGACTGCAAGTCACCTTGCATCGGGCAGCTTCATGAGATCTCACAGGTTTCACCTGTTTTTGTACGCAAAAAGTCCGGCGACCCTCCGAAAGCGGTTTTCCTGACAGCATTGCCCGTAAGATGACATTGCTGCCGCCTTCAACCGAAATCCGGCGGTTTCGCAGCTTTTCGCACACACAGTGCCGTATCTCAATTCGCCCGTCCAGCGGGACATGCTCCGCACGAATTCCCGGCGCACAGCCGCAACCTCGTGTTTCATAGCATATCTTGTGCATCAGCCTCATTATTATAGCATACTTTGTGCAGAATTGCAAGTCTTTTCCTGCGCCGGACGCATTTTTCTTTGTAGAACTTCTGCAAATGTTTCGCCTGTTTTTTAGTAACATTCACAACAGACATACCGGACAAGCCATTCGGCATAATCTGAACTGAACCCGGAGCAAAGAAAGGAGTGTCCTGATGATGCAAGGACTGACCGCGAAGCAGGTGCAGGAACGGCAGCGGGAGTACGGGCCGAACGCACTCGCCGCACCGCAGCATGCGCACCCGTTCCGCATCTTTTTTTCGCAGTTTCGCGATATTACGGTACTGATCCTGATGGCTGCGGCGCTGATCTCGTGGCTGGTGCATGAATATGCCGATGCTGTCACGATCGGTGTGATCGTCATACTGAACGCCGTGCTGGGCTTTGTGCAGGAATTCCGCACAGAGCAGACATTGCTTGCACTCCGCAGCATGACCGCCCCGACCGCCAGAGTCATTCGCGGCGGCGAACAGCAGACAGTACCCGCAGAGCAGCTTGTCCCCGGCGATACTATTATAATAGAAGCAGGCGACCGCGTCCCGGCCGATGCGGTCATCCGGACATGTGCGCAGCTTTCGGCCGAGGAATCTGTACTGACCGGCGAATCGCTGCCTGTGAGCAAGCATCCGCATACGGATGCGGACGGTGAGATCACAAACGGAATCGGCCGGAGCGACATGCTCTATGCAGGTACAGCCGTCACACGCGGCACGGGCGAGGCAGAGGTTACACACACCGGAAAATCCACGCAAATGGGGCAGATCTCGCAGCTTCTGACTGATATCACCGACAGTGAAACACCCCTGCAAAAGCGGTTAGCCGAGCTTGGAAAGGTGCTTGCAGTCATCTGTCTGGCAGTCTGTGTGCTGGTCTTTCTCGCGGGCGTACTGCGCGGCGAACCGGTGTTTGAGATGCTGATGACCGGCATCACCATTGCGATCGCCGCGATTCCGGAGGGACTGCCTGCGACTGTCACGATCGCACTGGCGCTGGCCGTGCGGCGGATGCTTGCAAGGAACGCGCTTGTCAATCGCCTTCACGCGGTTGAAACGCTTGGCTGCGTATCGGTCATCTGCTCTGACAAAACCGGCACGATCACCGAAAACAAGATGACCGTTCAGCGGCTTTGCACCGCCTCCGCCGATTTCGGCCTGAGCGGAACAGGGTGGACAAAATCGGGGTCACTCCTGCAAAACGGCGTCCCGTGCTCCCCCTCCGTCAATCCGGATCTGATGCCGTTGCTTCGCTGCGCGGTGCTCTGCAATCACGCATCCGTTTCCGGCAGCGGCGATGAATGGACAGTCACCGGCGACCCGACTGAAGCCGCACTGCTCGTTGCCGCAGCAAAGTGCCGCATCACTGCCGATGCATTCTCGCGCTGCCGCATTACCGGCGAGATCCCGTTCGACAGCGACACCCGCTCAATGACGGTGTTCTGTCAGACGGAGCAAGGCACACGCGCACTCTCAAAAGGGGCGCTCGATGTCATCCTCCGGAATTGCACGTATTATCGCGAAAACGGCCGCACGCTCCCGCTGACGCCGCAGAAGCGCGCCGAACTGAACTGTCAGGCAGATGCCCTTGCGGAGGAGGCGCTCCGCGTACTGGCCTTTGCAGAACAGGAGCATGTCAGCGGCACTGCACAGCCGTCCTCAATGGTCTTTCTCGGCATGAGCGGGATGCTTGACCCGCCCCGGGAACAGGCAAAGCGAGCGATTGCGGACTGCACCCGCGCCGGCATCCGTGTGGTCATGCTGACCGGCGACCATGTCAAAACTGCATCCGCGATCGCGGCAAAGGCCGGGATTCCCCATGCCGCAAATGCCGTGACCGGCGCAGAGCTCGACCGCATGAGTGACGCAGAGCTTGACGCCTGCATCGGGCGCTGTGCGGTGTTCGCCCGCGTGACCCCCGCACACAAACTGCGCCTCGTCCGCGCATTCCGCAGAAAGGGGCATATCGCTGCGATGACCGGCGACGGCGTCAACGATGCCCCGGCAGTCAAAGAGGCAGATATCGGCGTTGCTATGGGCAAAAACGGCACGGATGTCACACGGCAGGCCGCTGATATCATCCTGCTTGATGACCGCTTCGATACGCTGACTGCCGCCGTTGCGCAGGGGCGGACAGTCTACGCAAATATCCGGAAATTCGTGCGTTATCTGCTCGCCTGCAACATCGGGGAGGTTCTGACCATGCTTGCCGGAATCCTCATGGGACTGCCGATTGTGCTGCTGCCGACACAAATTTTGCTGGTCAATCTGATGACGGACGGACTGCCTGCGGTCGCACTCGGACTGGAGCCGCCCGCAGCGGATATCATGCACCGGCCGCCGCGCCGTGCTGACGAAAGCTTTTTCGCGGGCGGACTGCTTTCGCGCATCATCTTCCGCGGCATTTTTATCGCGCTTTCGACGCTTGGCTCATTCACGACCGTTCTGCGCATGACCGGCGACCTCACACATGCGCGCACCGCAGCGCTCGTCACGCTGATCTGCTCACAGCTTCTGCACGTATTTGAATGCAAGCGCGAGGACGGCACGCTGTTTTCGGTGCCGTATTTCTCAAACGGCAAGCTGATTCTTGCGGTTTTATCCTCCGCAGCCGTCACCTTTGCCGCGCTGCATATGCCGTTCATGCAGACGGTGTTCTCGACCGTCACGCTTGCGCCCGCTTCCCTGCTGGCTGCGCTCGGATTCAGTCTTGCTGTGCCGCTCGCCGCAGCACTGACCGGACGTCCTGCCGATTCGGAGCAATACACAGGCGCACGTCCCTTCCCCGCGCCGAAAAGCCGCCGGCACGCTGAATAATGTATCGCTTCGCGATGATTGATCATGGAGCTCCGCTCCAAACCTCGCCAAAGGGACATTGTCCCTTTGGAATCCCGCAATGATGAATGGATAGAAAATA
>CAMNJD010000418.1 GCA_946540705.1 uncultured Ruminococcus sp.
TGCTTCAGGAGGTCAAGAAGTCCGAGGGCAAGATCCTGCTGTTCATTGATGAGCTGCATACGATCGTCGGCGCAGGCAAGACAGACGGCGCAATGGATGCCGGCAACCTGCTGAAGCCGATGCTGGCACGCGGTGAGCTGCACTGCATCGGTGCAACAACGCTTGACGAGTACCGCAAATATATCGAGAAGGATGCCGCACTGGAGCGCAGATTCCAGCCGGTGCAGGTCGGGGAACCGACGGTCGAGGATACGATCTCGATTCTCAGAGGCCTGAAGGAGCGCTATGAGGTGTTCCACGGCGTCAAGATTCACGATAATGCGCTGATCGCGGCGGCAACGCTCTCGAACCGTTATATCTCTGACCGTTTCCTGCCGGATAAGGCGATTGACCTCGTAGACGAGGCCTGTGCGATGATCCGCACGGAAATGGATTCGATGCCGACCGAAATGGATGAGATCGCACGAAAGATCATGCAGCTTGAGATCGAAGAAGCCGCACTGAAAAAGGAGAACGATGCCGTTTCCGCAGCGCATCTTCAGGAGCTGCAAAAGGAGCTTGCGGAAAACCGCGACCGCTTTGCGCAGATGAAGGCGCAGTGGGAGAACGAAAAGGGCGGCATCAGCCGTGTGCAGGATATTCGTGCAAAGCTCGAACAGCTCAAGGCGGAGATCGACTCTGCCGAGCGGGAATATGACCTGAACAAGGCCGCAGAGCTGAAATACGGCAAGCTGCCGGAGCTGCAAAAGCAGTTGGCAGATGCCGAAGCAGCCGCCCAGACGGCCAATGACGCAAAGCTGCTGCGTGATGCCGTGACAGAGGAGGAGATCGCACGGATCGTTGCGCGCTGGACGGGCATCCCCGTGACAAAGCTGATGCAGGGCGACCGCGAAAAGCTGCTGCACCTCGATGATACGCTGCACCGCCGCGTGATCGGTCAGGATGAGGCAGTCGAAAAGGTCAGCGAAGCAATCCTGCGTTCGCGTGCCGGCATTCAGGATCCCGACCGGCCGATCGGCTCGTTCCTGTTCCTCGGCCCGACCGGTGTCGGCAAGACTGAGCTCGCAAAGACGCTTGCAGAGGCGCTGTTCGATGACGAGCGCAACCTGATCCGAATTGATATGTCCGAATATATGGAGAAATTCAGCGTCAGCCGTCTGATCGGAGCGCCTCCCGGATATGTCGGCTACGAGGAGGGCGGTCAGCTTACGGAGGCCGTCCGCAGAAAGCCGTATTCCGTAGTGCTGCTCGATGAGATCGAGAAAGCGCACCCGGATGTGTTCAATCTGCTGCTGCAAGTGCTCGATGACGGCAGAATCACCGATTCACAGGGCAGAACGGTTGATTTCAAGAACACGATCCTCATTCTGACCTCGAACCTCGGCGCGGATGCGCTGCTCGAGGGAATTCAGCCGGACGGCACGATTTCCGAGGCCGCGAGAGCCGAGACAGACCGTCTGCTGCATCAGCGGTTCCGTCCGGAATTCCTCAACCGTCTGGATGAGATCATCTGCTACAAGCCGCTGACCAAGGACGAAATCAAGAAGATCGTCGATCTGCTGATCGCGAACCTGCAAAAGCGCCTTTCCGACCAGCAGCTCAGCATCTCGCTAACCGATGGCGCAAAGGACGCAATCGTTGAGCAGGGCTATGACCCGAACTTCGGCGCCCGTCCGCTGAAGCGTCTGATCCAGCGCAAAATCGAGACAACACTCGCGAAAATGCTGCTGGCAAACCCGGTTGCGCCGGGCAGCACCGTCACGGTCGATTATCAGAATAACGCATTCACATGCAGTGTCAACTGATCCGATTTCCCGCTTATCCCAAATAGATAAGCGGGATTTTTTTTGAAAACATGTAACCTGTCGGCGGGTTTTCCTGTCTATTGAGGCAGAGAACCGAATGAAGGAGGTGCGGTCGGTGCGTGATGCAGAGATCCTGAAGCTGTTTGCGGAGCGAGATGAGCAGGCAATCAAACAGGCTGACAAACAATACGGAAAAGGCTGCCGGAAGATTGCCCGTGAGATCCTGCGCAATGAGGAGTATGCAGAGGAGGCAGTCAATGATATGTGGCTGCGGGTCTGGAACAGTGTCCCGCCGGCGCATCCGGAAAACCTGTTCGCGTTTCTCTCTGCGGCAGTCCGGAACTGTGCGCTGAACCGTCTGGAAGCGAAGAACGCAGGCAAACGCGGCGGCGGAGAGATTCCGCTGGCGCTGGAGGAGCTTTCCTATTGTCTGCCCTCGGCTGAATCCGTTGAGGAGGCACTCGATCAGAAGCTGCTGCAAGCGGCAATCGACCGGTTTCTCGGCGGGCTCTCCTTCGATGCGCGGACGGTTTTTGTGGAGCGCTACACAAAATTGACGCCGGTCTCGGAGATCGCGGAACGCTTCGGCATAACCGAAAGCAAAGTGAAGGTCACGCTTATGCGTGTCCGGAAGAAGCTGAAGACCTATCTCAAAAAGGAGGGCTGGCTATGACTGAACGGGACTTGCTTCATGCACTGCAAAACACAGACAGCAAGTATATTCGCGAGGCAGAGCAGCGCGCGGCAGATGCCGCAGTGAAACAGCCGCGCCGGATCAAGCCGTTTCTCTTGGCGGCAGCGGGGCTGGCAGCCTGCTTCGGGCTTGTGCTTTTTGCCATGCATGTGAGATCGAAGCCCGATGATACGCTTGTCGCAAGCAATGACCCGACTGAGCAGATTGCAGTACAGGTCACGGAAACGACAGCAGAATCGGCTGAAACAGAAGTGTTTACGACTGAAACAACAACAGATACGGAAAAAGCGGTCATCAGTACGCAGACTTCCGCCGCGCAGAAAACAACGTCACAGAAAACAACTGCGACAGCCGTCGGCACGACGGATCGGCCTGTACTTGTGACGACTGTGACCGCAAAAACCGGAGGCAAGACAGAGGGGAATACGCTCGACACAAAGGCGCAGACTACTTCGACTGTTCGGTCGACTACGACGACCAAGCAGACAGAAACGCAATACAATCCGTTTTCACCTGTAACGCAAGTATTCCCTGTTACAGAAGTAGATGAGTATTCTGTCGGTGTGGGAATAACGGGTCGGAGTACGGATGTAGATGCCAGAATCGACATGATAACGCTCGAAAAATACGGAATTACGAATGTTTGTGTCGGCGATGAGCTGAAAATCACATATGACGGAACGTTTTTGCAAACCTATCCTGCACAGTTCAGCAATATCTATAGTGTCGAGGTGTTGAATACGAATATGACCGATACGCCGACAGTACAGATCGAACCGGATGACGTTTATGTCTGGCGTGATCTGATTCAGGAGAACACCATACCGACAAATGTGTTTCGCGAAACAGATGAGCTGCGGACTGCAATCCCTGCATTCCCGGATACCGAATTCATCTGGCGTCATTACGGCATCTATTGCGTCCGAAACGGCATTGAAAAAATGATTATCGGCAATGAAAATATCTATTCCTCCATGGCAATCACCCCGTGGCAGGTTTATTTCACTGATATGACAGGCGACGGATATCCGGAAGTGTGCATCAATTTTACCATGGGCGCTGATTTCTTCTGCACGCAGAATGTGTACATTTACGATTATCTGAATGACGAAGCATACGGCTTCATCGGCACAAGAGGCGAAACCGATTATGTGCTTCGCTGTGTCAACGGTCAGATGCTTGCTGAGGAATTCCCGTATTCTTCGCATCCGGTTCTCAAATTCAATGAGATGACCGGAACAACCGGCACACTTTCAATTCAGGACGGAGAACTAGCCTTCACCGTCGCGGAATAGAATACAGAAACGCCCTGCTCAAGTTTAGAGCAGGGCGTCAGTTTGTCGAGAAAGTGTCTCCGACGGATTCAAAATGGGGGCGCCGCCCCCATACCCCCGCTTAAGGGATACTATCCCTTAAGAA
>CAMNJD010000419.1 GCA_946540705.1 uncultured Ruminococcus sp.
TCTTCCCCTTAGAGAACGCTGGGGAATTTCGCTCTCTGCGGAGAGCGACGAGGGCTCTGCCCTCGACCCGCAAGCCTTTGAAAAGGCTGGAGCGAAACTTTTCATATGGGCGAAATTAAAACTATTTGTTTTAACCTTATTTTTCCGACCACCTAAAAAATTACATACCCTTATTTTTTCAGTTCTTTGTTCTGCTGCGGCTCATTCTTGGTGCGTTCGGCATTTTCCGGCAGCTTGGTATTTGCAATGTGATGCAGCAGCAAATTTCCATCACCTGCTGTCGCCATTTGTCCGACCTTTTTCAGGTCTTCCGGCGTCCGGATTCTGCTGACCGTTTCGTTGAAATGCGGGGAGATACCTTTCAGCAGCCCTGCAAAAGCGCGTGCCCGTTTCTTTTGGAGTTCCTGATCATTTGCAAAGTCGTGGTTCGGGTCGTCCTTTCTGATCGGATCGTATACCAGCCGGGTTGCGATGATATTCGCAAAGTGCATAGCAGCTTCGTTTTTCGCATCCTGAAAATGATCCTTCAAAAACTGATCGCCCTTGGAGAGCAGTGCATTGATCTCTTCCTGCGAGGATTTTATCGGATCCTTCCGGGGCTGTTTCTTCTGCGGCTGCTTGTTTTCGAGATTCTTTTCATCGGTGACGCCGAGGGCTGCGAGCTCCTCGTCGATCGTGTCAATGAGATCAAGCGCAGCTTCAAAACGTTCTTTGCCCATGCCGGTTTTCGGTCGCCATCCGTCCGGATTTGCGCCCTGCTTCTTTTTGACATACTCCTGTGCGGCCTTTTTTGCATCCTGAAGCGCTTTGATCTTGTTTGCCTCGGAGTATTGCGGGTTTTCCTTCAGGCAGGCTTTTTTGAGCTTTTCAAAGGCTCTGGTCATTTTCATATGCTCCGGAGAGGAACCGCCGCCGCCGTGCCAGTGCTTTGCCTTGAGTCCGTCTTCGAGTGCATAGACCTTGGCAAAGGTGCCGTCCAGTCCGAGCGCTTCGATCTCCTGATCTATCAGTTCAAGCTGTGCATTGGCAGCGGAAAAGCGCCGTTTGCCCATCTGTGTTCTCGGCATCCAGTCCGGATCGGGATTTCCGCCGCGCTTGGCGTCAATATAGCCTTGTGTATCCTTGCGGGCTTTCATCAGCGCTTCTGCCTTTGCGAGCGGAGAATTGCCCGAAGACTGTGTGCATTTCATCAGCTTGGCGATCGACTTGCACATTTTCTCGTGTTCATCTGACGAGCCGCCGCGGTTCGTGACACGGTGCTTCGCCATCAGATCGGCAAGATTATCGTTAAGCGCATTGAACAGCTCCTGATTATGCTTTTTGATCTCGGGTCTCGATTCAGACTGGCGTTCCGGCTCCTTTGGCTTTTCTTTCTGCGCCTCCGGATCCCGCACATAATTCTGATAATTCTGCCGGCGTCTTTTCTTTCGCGCTTCCTGCTCGGCATCAAGCTCTTCCTTTTCAGCGTTCAGCTGATCGAGCCTGCGCTTTTTTTCCTGTAATTCAGCATCTTTTTCGGGCTCATTCTGCTTCGGCTTTGCTTTCTTCTTGATCTCTCTTTTTTGCTCGTCGTTCTTGACCTCGGCGTTTTGCTGCTCAGCCTCCTGCTTCTTGGCTTCTCCGAGCTGTTCGATTTTTCTCTGCTCGTTTTCATCAAGCTGGATTTCCTCGACCTGCCGTTCAAACTCCCTCTGTTCCGCATCCTCCGCCTGAGGAGGCTGTTTATTCTGCTGATTGTTGATTTTGACTTCCTTATTCTGCTCCGGTGCCTGCTGTTCCTGAACATTCTGTTTTGGCTGTTTAAGCTGTTTAATTGGATTCGGCATTTTGGTTTCCTCCTGTGTTCTATTGCGCTATGTCAGCGCTCTTATCTATAATACACGCAAACCGGCGAATCGGTTGCAGAATGACTGATTTTTTTTTGAAAATTGATTTTTATAGATGAATGTCGGCGAGACAGCCAATAATATCATCGAATACAGCTTAAAATTAGTTGGGGTGCCGAATTGTGAGAAAACGAAAAGTTATTGCAACCTTTTTTCCGCTTTTGGGGTATCCCTTATGGAACGTTTGACGGAGAACCTGTTTGCTGCGATTCTGCAGACAGATGTTTTCGTGAAAGGAGATGAGCATTTGAACAGATATTCCGCCGCAGCCGCCGCACTGGCGGCTGCATGGCTGATTCCCGCGATGCCTGCTGCGGCAGCCAGTGACCCGCCGCCTATTACAGATGTAAACGGTGACGGAAAAATCACGATTGAGGATGCACTGATCATTGCGGGGCAAATGTCTGCGAACAATTCCTCTGCGCAGAACAGCGGCAGCGAACCGTCCGGCGGAAGTGTGCTGCCGGAAAACATCCCCATCCCGGACAGCATAGCCGTTTATACCGGATATGATTCATTTGACCGCGATATGCTGACCGTGCAGGCAGGAGAAGCCTTTACACTGACCTTGACACATACCGGCTTCGATAATTCCCTGAAGCCTGTTACAACACCGGTTGCAGGAGCGGTTATTACCCTCAACGGCCACGACAGCGGATATGTCACAGATGACCGCGGCACGGTTACGCTCTCGCTGCCGAATGCAGGCGCGATTACGGTCAGTGCGCAGACGGAATCGGAGCAGACCGTTCCGCCGCTGGCACAGGTTCTGGTGATCGGGAAAACCGCTGAAACACAGGCCGTTCCCGCCGCATTCGCAAATGTGCCGACTGATGCAGGCACAGATTACGAGACGCCGCTCATCACTACCGGAATAACGGAAGCACCGGAGACTGTCCTCTACGCCCCGATTGCATCCCCGCCTATGGGCGACGCGGATGCAAAAGCGCTTCCGCCGACTGTGCCGGTGCTGTCCGGATGTGCGATTCTGGCTGCGGCCGGTGCTGCCTGCCGGAACAAAAAGCAGAAGAAGCGTGATGATATAAAATAAAAGCTGCGAAAATCAGGACTTTGATTGTGCAGTATCACGAACATTGAGAAAAACCAAAATTTTTTTCAGATTTCTGCAACCGTTTTCCGATAATCAGGGTATTCTGTTATGAAAGGCAGAGGACTTCAACTTCAGATAAAAATGATACAAGGAGATTTCGAGGATGAATGAACAGATGATTGAGGCTGCACTGGAAAGGATGTCAATGCTGATGCCGCGTGCGCCCACTGACCGTGTGGAAAATATGGTGAGAACCGTAAATCTGCTCGCAAAGAAACGAGCGGAACGCATGGGACAAACTGCTGATCCGGTCAGCAGAAGAAAAGCACTTTCCCCGCCGACGCGGGAGAAGGATAAAAACAAAACCCTATAATCACATTTTGAGGAGGAAACCAACATGAAATCCGAAATGAAAAAGAAGCTCGTATGTGTGCTCGGCAGCGCTCTTACCGCGATGACAACCGGCAGTACCATGATGCTGACTGCGTTTGCAGACGATGAAAACGATGCAAAACTCGAGGATGTTGCATCTCCGATCGTTGATCTGCTGAGCCAGGTCTTTAATGTCCTGATGCTGCTGGTCGGCGCAGTCGGCGCAATCTACTGCATCAGCCTCGGCGTGAAGTTTGCACGCGCAGAGGAGCCGCAGGAGCGTGAAAAGGCGAAGTCTCACCTGAAGAACGCGATCATCGGCTTTGTCCTGATTTTCGTTCTGGTCGTTGCGCTGCGCATTGCGATCCCGAATCTGTCCGCGTGGATGAACGCTGCTTCATCTTCCTCGTCTTCCTCTAGCGCAGCCTGACCTGATCTTCAAAGGATACATTTAACATGAAAAAGATTTCCCGCATCAGAAATCACACGCAAAAACAAATCGTGCTGGCTGCCGCAATGGTTTTTACCCTTGCGGCTTCCGGCGTGCCTCAGAGTTATTCTGCCTTTGCTGAGGATAATGAAGCGCCTGTCACCAAGATCATGGAGCCGGAATACACGGATATTTCCATGACACGCTGGGAAAAGGTGACACCGAGCAACTACAAAACGGATTCGCAGGAGCATTACTCCATTTTGGTTGATATGAACGGCAACATTCTGGAGGGGTATGTTGAGGATTTTGTTTACCGCGGCAACAATTCTCCCGCAATCGCTGATGTTCCGGCAAGCCATGTCCTGCCGAAAGGCGGCGGCGTGCTTTATGCAACTCCTGACGGTGCAAAGCTCAAGGATAATATTGAGGAAGACTATTCGCACTTCATCTGGTGCAATATGTACCATACAATGGGATTTGGAATCCCTGTCGCTTTGGGCGATGATGTGTTTTTTACGGATGATTCCAAATACGATATCACGGGAGTCTATATCCAATGGGCAAATGATACAAACATCCACATGGGTAAAAGCAATCCGTGGTACTATATCCGGATGCAGAGCAAATCGGGCAGAAAATACTGGCTCAAGCCTGATGAACACGACAGCGAAGCCATTTTGACCGTAACGGAAAAGCAGGGCTGGTCGCGTTTCATTTTCCGCAATAGCAAGGATGAAGCGTCATCCAAAGCACATACAAAGGAAGGCACATGGGTACTTTGTAATGATGACTGGAATAATGACAACGAGTATCTGGTCAATGTGCATGGTGCGTGGACTTGTGCGGATGCCATAGCATTAACATCGGATGTTTGGAATTTCGTTGAATTGTACTGGTATCAGGGCGAAAAATATCATTTTGCTGCGCTTGCCAAGACCAACACCGTGAATCCCGGCATGACGCTTCCGATTCAGAACAGAGATGTCGCGGACAGCACCGGCAAGGTCATTCACACCAACGGCACGATTCTTCAGAACGGCTGCACGCTGACAATCGGCAAGGGCGCTGTGCTGGCGATCGAGGGCAACTTCATCAACAACGGCACGATCATCAACAACGGCGGCACGATTCTCATTAAAAAAGGCGGTTCGATTACGTCGTTCCAGCAGGGCAATACCGAATCCAAAAACGGATGCGGCAAGATCGTCAACACCGACGGCGATGTTATTATTCAGGAGGGCGGCGCGCTCTATACCGGTCTTCCGACGGATAACGGCAGTATCCTCAGCTTCGATCTCAACGGCAGCTCCACGCTCATCAATCAGGGATTGTTCGTATACGGAATGATTCAGATGAGCGCCAATGCACGCATTGAGCTTTATGAAACCAGCAAAACCTACGGCGGCATCAACAGATCGAACAACAAGAATCCGAATGATTTCCTGTTCAAGTATAATGATGCTGTTGTCGCAAATAACGGCTCATTCCATACTTATACGCGCTGGAATTCGCTCACCTTCGCAGCGGCTCCGCACAGCTACGGTCTGACACGAAGCTGGCAGAAGAATGCAGCGCAATATCCGGTCACGGTGCTCAAAGCAGACGGCGCAGTATTCATGGATGACGGTCTGGCGGGAAACAATATTACAGTGGGGAAGCTAACACTATGAAAGACTTTTGGAAGGATTTTAAGGCTGATCTGAATGCGAAAAAAGTATTTGTCTGGATCGGGATTCCGGTACTGATCGTCTGGCTCGGGGGCTTCGGCGTCCGGCTGCTGATGGATTTGATCATCTCGTTCGGCGCAGATCAGCCCCCCTTCCGCGTTCACCCGATTTATTTTGTGCAGCTCCGCACCTTTGCGATCGGCATTGTCGCACTCGTTGCCTGTGCCGTGATCTGGCTCTTTTCCAGCAATAACCTTGATCTGATGCTCGGCACCGGAAAGGGGCTGCTCGGCAAAAAGGGTAAGGTCGATGTGGTCGAGGGCTCTCTCGAAAACAGCCGCTTTCTCACGGACAAGGAGCGCGACAAGTATTTCCCCGCCCATGATTACGATGATCTCGGCGAATGCAAAAAGGACGGAATCCCCGTCCGTGCCGTGCTCGACAAGAACAATCACCTGCAAGTCAATTTTCTTTCCGGTGCGCACTCCCTGATTATCGGTGCGACCGGTTCCGGTAAAACGACAACCTTTATTAACCCGATGATCCAGCTCCTCGGTGCAACCGCCTGCGGCAGCTCGATGATCATGACAGATCCCAAGGGAGAACTTTTCTCCCTGCATTCGCAGTTTTTGGTGGACCGCGGCTATAAGGTGCTGCTCCTTGACCTGCGTGATACCTACTCTTCCTCCCGCTGGAATCCGCTCGGCGACATCTGGGATATGTATCAGGAATATGCGGAAATGGCAAAGGGCATTGTTGCGCATCGTGACAACATGGCGAATTACCCCGAACTCGACAAGCCTGACGGCCTCGCGGAGGATGGCGCAACATGGTTTGAATGGCACGGAAAGGCCTATGCCGACCCTTCACATTGTCAGGATGATGTTGCAGTCAGACGCCAGCAGATCTATGACGAAATGTATGAGGACCTGAATGACCTCGTATCTGTCATCTGTCCGGTCGAAAACGAAAAGGACCCTGTCTGGGAAAAAGGCGCAAGATCTATCATTATGTCAACCTGTCTTGCCATGCTCGAGGATTCAGAAGATCCGCGCCTCGGTATGACCAAGGACAAATTCAATTTCTTTAACATTAATAAAGCGCTGACGAACAGCGAAAATGAATTCGCCGCGCTGAAGGATTACTTCAACGGACGCAGCAAGCTCTCGCAGGCATACACGCTCTCGCGTCAGGTGCTCTCTGCGGCAGATACCACGCTGTCGTCCTATATGTCGATCACCTTTGACAAGCTCAATATGTTTAATGACCGCGGTCTTTGCGGTCTGACCAGCGCAACCGATGTGGACGCAGCCGGCTTTGCCGAGCGCCCCACTGCGCTGTTTATGAAGATACCGGACGAGAAGGATACCCGTCACGGTCTTGCGGCGGTTTTTATCCTCTGTATGTATAAAGCACTCATCAAGGTTGCTTCATCCAGAGAAGATTTGTCGCTTCCGAGAAATGTCTATTTCATTCTCGATGAGTTCGGTAATATGCCGAAAATCGAGAAGTTTGATAAAATGATCACGGTCGGCCGTTCGAGAAAGATCTGGTTCAATATGGTCGTGCAGTCCTATTCCCAGCTCTCGAATGTCTACGGCAATGAGGTCGCGGATATTGTGAAATCCAACTGCGGTATGAAAATGTTTATCGGTTCCAACGATATCGGTACCTGCGAGGAATTTTCAAAGCTCTGCGGCAATATGACCGTCCGTACCACCAGCACTTCCTCCGCGATCGGCGGAAAGGAAGGCGATATCAACCTTTCCTCTCAAACACAGGTTCGTCCGCTGATTTATCCGAGTGAACTGCAAATGCTGAATAACAAGGAATCAACCGGAAATGCGATCATTGTAACCTTCGGCAACTATCCGCTTCGGACAAAATATACGCCGAGCTATCTTTGCCCGTTTTATAAGATGGGAACGATGGATATGGGCGAGCTGCGGTCGCATATGTTCCGCGCAGATGAGGTCTATTATGATCTTGAGGAACGCAATGAAATTGTGCTGGGCAAGAAAGAGTCTTAACAGGAATCAAATCAGAAAGGAACGTGTGCAATGACGCTTTCAAAACTGCTCGCTCTGCCGGCAGCGGTGTGCATGACATTCGGCATAGCCGCTTTTCCGCTGAGAGCATCCGCAGTCGAAATGGATATGGACTATGAGGGCGAGATTGATATTGCAACCGGTCTGCCTGTTACCGATTCCAGTGAGACAGCCCCCGAATCACAGCAGACAGTCAATGTAACCGGCAATGTGACCTATGACCGGAAAACGCATCTGTTCGGCTATCCGGTTCCCGATAAGAACGCAACAGTTTATTCGTCCGTAGCCGACGGTATGATCACGACAGAGCGCGTTTCGCTTGAAATACCAGACGGAATGTCTGTTTCAGTCTACTATAACGGCGAGGAGCTGCGTGATACTGATCTCACACAGCTCGA
>CAMNJD010000420.1 GCA_946540705.1 uncultured Ruminococcus sp.
TGAATCCCGGTGATCTAAGCAAGCTGATGCGGTATCTTGCAAAAATGATCGTATATTCCGATCTCGGACCGCAGTGACGAACATGAAACCAAAAGGGAGGACAGAACACTGAACAGTTCTGTCCTCCCGGCTATTATCTGCGTTTCAGAATTGCGATCGCGGCTTCATGCAGAACGGTGAATTCAGAGGGCGCGGCATGACACAGCAGCGAACGGTGAGCCGTTTCCCATGCAGCGAGATCCTCACCGCTGAGCGATGCGCCGACGCCTCTGCAAGCGCGCATGCGTCCGTGCCAGCTTTCCCGCGTGAAGGGAACATCCAGATCGAACTGAAGCTGCTCAACCGGCTCGAACGTCTCCAGCAGTGCATCCGGCAAAAATACAGGCTTCCGCTGATTTCCGGCACCTGTCCAGTTCGGATTGAACTCCAGCACGAGCTGTTCGCTTGCCTGTGCGATGCTGTCCTCGAACGGCAGCCAGTTCATTTGCAGGATCACGAGTCTGCCATCCGGCTTCAGGAGTTTTGCGAGGATCGGCGTAATGACCGCAGGATCAAAATACCAGAAGCACTGACATGCCGTGATGACATCAAAGGCCGATGCATCAAACGGGAGCGTTTCAGCGGACGAAACCTCAAATCGGATGTTCATGCCCTGTTCGGCGGCCAGGCGCCGCGCCTGTTCGATCTGATTCGCGGAAATGTCCGTTCCGGTCCATGCGGCACCGTACCGGTACATGTTTCGCGGAAGGACGCCTGTTCCGGTGCCGAGGTCAAGCACGCTCTGGCCGGTCACGCAAAGTCCGCGTGAGGTCAGCGCTTCGTAAAATTCAGTCGGATAAATGTCACGGTATCTGGCGTAGTCGGCAGAGGTTTTTCCCCAGTCAAAGGGATTGCCGCCGTCGATATCTGCTTTTTGAATGTTCATGGAAAGACCTCCTTATGTTATAAATTCTCACAGGGAACGCCTGTATTTCCTATTATAGCATACTTGAATGAGAAGGTCAATGGAGTACGCCGGAAAAGCGTGAGAAAGATTTTGCTTTTTTTCACGAATACCTCTTGACAAAACTTCGCTTTTATGATATAATGATAAAGCTGAATCCGAACGGAGAGGTGTCCGAGCGGTTTAAGGAGCCAGTCTTGAAAACTGGTGATGCAGTAATGCACCGTGGGTTCGAATCCCACCCTCTCCGCCATACCAGTTTTGGATATCGCATTCACCAGCTATGGAGAAATACCCAAGTGGTGAAGGGGCTCCCCTGCTAAGGGAGTAGGGCTCGAAAGGGTCGCGAGGGTTCAAATCCCTCTTTCTCCGCCAAAAGAAAACGACGCTGTTACGTGAATTTCGCGTAACAGCGTCGTTTTTATTACATCGTGCTTTGAAAAATTTTTCCGTATTTTGAAGCAAATTTCGCTATTTTGAAGCCGTTTTCAAGGCTAGTTCACACGAAAGTTCACACGAAAACCGAGGGTTTGCACCCTCTCTACTGTGTGTACGCAGGCATCCGATCGTGTGGATTCAGGCGGATTTTGAGGCTTCATTCTCTTTCAGGCGGTGGCAATGGAATGAGGAACCACAGCGCAGTTCACACGAAAGCACACTCTTTCCGTATAATGTTGCTTTAATAGCGTAATATTGCTTATGATTGAGATATACTATTTTAATGCAGAATAATGATCATTCTTCCGCTTGCTTTTTTATGGATATTATGGTATGCTTTATATAGATGCAAATGCGCTGAAAGGAGGCAGGATATGGCACAGGAACACGACTGGCTTTATGATTTAGATGAATATATCCTTCAGGGTGAGCCTCACCGTTCCGAAAAAAGTGCTGCATGGCAGGCAGCGATCGGCTTGCAGGATGTTGACGGCCTCCGGACTTCAGACTACCTGCTTGAAACCGCCAAGGAGCATATCGAGGGAAAAATCGACATTGCCACTGCGCAAAAACGAATTTACAGCTATTACGAGCAGCGGGATGTTCGTATGACCGCAGAACAAGATATCATGGAAGCGGATATAGTTGCTGTCAACATTGTCAAGCTGCTGGCTGAGAAGACGTTTCGGTTTTCGCCGGCAGAGCTGCAATCAATTCATCGTAGACTGTTCATTGGCGTGTTTAAGTCAGCGGGACAGTTCCGCACCTATAATATCTCAAAGAAAGAATGGGTACTGAACGGGAAATCCGTGTTCTATGCAGCCTTTGACAGCATCCGAGATACGCTCGATTATGATTTCGGACAGGAGAAGGCATTCTCCTACGCCGGTCTGGATGCTGCACAGGCAATTAAGCATATCGCAAAGTTCATTTCGGGTATCTGGCAGATTCATCCGTTCTGTGAGGGCAATACTCGCACGACTGCTGTGTTCATGATAAAGTATCTGCAAACCTTTGGATTCAACGTGAGTAATCAGGTGTTTGCTGAGAACTCATGGTATTTCCGTAATGCGCTCGTCAGAGGAGCGCGAGAAGCGTACCGTACTGAAACCTGCTAAGAAAAATCAATAGGCAAAACAGCCAAAGTTGAAAGCAGCGCTTTGTTGAAAGTGTTGATACGTTGGAACTATTGAAGGGTATAGCAAAGACAGCGTCAGAAGAGCAGCTTTCAAACGCTTGATGAGTATTTACTACCGGCAACATTTACGACTCAGAATAAAGCTTCATAACCTTACCGTAGTAAACACGCAGAAATTTGTTAAGGCCAGCAATCATAGCTTCTTTGCCGCATTTTCCCTCGCTGCGTTTCTTCTGTATAAAGGCATAGACTGGATCGTCAATGGGCTTATTCCGAATGATTGATTGCATAATCTCAAAGCCTGTTTTGCGAAGATATGAATTTCCGCGTTTAGAGATCTTTCGCTCAGAAGCATTAAATGCTCCTGACTGGTATGGCGGTGTATCGATACCGGCATACGCAATCAGTGAATGCTTGTTTCTGAAACGGTGTACATCTCCAATTTCCGCGATGATACATGGTGTCAGGACATCTCCAACGCCGCTCATTTCTCTGACAGCAGAATATTCAGGCAAGGTCTTGCAAAGTTCCTGCATTTGTGATAAAACTGGAACGAAACATCCGCAGTATTGTCGATGTAATCCACATTCTGTTTGAAATTGCAGAGGACGGCAGTATTGTTCCGGATACTGACGGCATCCGAATTACAAACGATATATTGCGCTATGCACTCGCACAATGGTATGACAAACATGAGCAATGGAAATCCGGACAGATCACCAATGAAGAATACTATGATTGGCAGGATGCGTACACAGTTGCAGACCTGTCTGAAAAGTAAAAAGAGGACAGGGAAATATCACTCTGCCCTCTTTTATGTATCAGTTAATGCTTCACCGATTTTTTTGGTAAAGTCATTTCAGTGCTTTTGTTACTATTATAATTTTCTCAGAAAAATTTTTTTGGATGTGTGACCATATTCCAGGTTTTGTCTAATTAGTATATAGACGGAGGTGAGACAGTGGATAGTCGGATCGTCGCGCTGCTGCAGAAACGCGATGAGAGGGCGTTATATGAGATTCAGGAAGAATATGGAAGACTATGTTATAAAATGGCATATAATATCCTCGGAAATCGTGAAGATGCTGATGAATGCATCAACGATATGTTATTAGCTATCTGGAATAGCACAACGGTACTTGATCCAAACGGTCTAAGAGCGTATCTTGTTGCGCTGACGCGTCATATCGCTATGGATAAAGTGAAAACACAAAATCGCCAAAAACGCGGCGGCTCGCAGTTGACTTTAGTGCTTGATGAGCTTGCTGAAATCTTACCTTCACATGATACAGTTGAACAGCAAGTTGATGTCCATGAACTAACTGAAATTATAACAAAATGGATTCGGGAGCTTTCTCCAGAGGTACAGCGAGTTTTTGTGCTGCGATATTTCATGTCAGAATCCATACAATCTATTGCACGCAAAAGCGATATGAGTGAAAGTGCAGTTAAGATGATACTTCATCGCACTCGAAAGAAACTCAAAAAATATCTAAAGAAGGAGAATCTGCTGTGAATCCGATGGATTTAATGGATGCAATCGGCAACATACCGAAAGATCTGATCGACATATGTTTAGACGAGAAAATGCCGAATTCGCTTGCATCGACTGACAACACTGGATCGGATGTTGTAAGTACATCCGAATCTATTTACAAACGTATTTTTCTTCATAAGGTTCGGATATATGTATCTGTAGCTGCTTCATGTTGCGCCATTCTGATATTATTAGTTATATATCCGATGATTCATACCCGTCAGCCGGATATACGGGATAATCATAAATCACTTGAGCCTGTGTCTGCAAGTGAAATCATTACAGAGACGGCTGTATCAAGCACTGATGAATCTGGTGATTCACCAGCAGTTTCATCTCAAACAAGTGTGACCGAATTGACGCAGTTGTCCTCTGTCTCATTGCAGACAGCATTTCAGAGTACTCATACAACATTGGCACCTGTTTCGCAAACGGAAAAAAATGCCATGGAAAGTGCCACAGAAATGCGGCAAACTGGAAATCCATCGACCGAAAGCGCCAGTTCAGCCACCGCGGCTTCATATTCTGTTACGAAAAGCATGACAACCAGTGTTCTCGAATCGTCAGGTACATTATCAACAGGAACTGATATTACCACAACTCGAAACGAGGAGGTCACAACAGAGGCATCTGATTCAACCGGTCTGTCTCATGAGCTGTCTGTCAAAAGGACCTTAGTTGATGTGCAGCCGTCTGATCTGACAGCGGAATTTCAGTATACTGTAACTATCTGTGATACACTATCAGCAGAAAACATAACTGAATGTTTGCCGGATCAGTTGACAGATGCGGATTTGAGCCAATATCAATGCGTAGTATTGGATACGTTCAGTACTGATAATATGCTTTGGAGTGCATACATTACTGACTATATATTACATTTTGAGATGACTTACGGCGATTCTGAAAATGAGAATGTGAGCAAACACATCCGGTATTATGTCTGGGTACCAAAACAAATTGAGATTCATGTTTGTAAGATTGAAGCTGTGTATCAGCCTGGAATTCATACTATGTATGATATTTATGATTCTTTTGCAATTCCAATCAATATGGGATTGCAACTGTAGGATGCTGAACTTGAACAATGGGAATGAGGTGAATCCAATGGACTAATTGTTAGGCTTTTCTGAAAACGAAAGATCTTATTTAATGAGGAGGAGATCAGGATGAAAAACATGATTCTTACAAGAAGCGCAGCGATGATCTGTGCAGGAGCTATGCTGATGACATCTGCTTCTTTGACGGTCAGCGCTGAAAGCACTGCATTGCATTCGGAAATCACGGCAAATCTTCGTATCTGCGTCAATGATACATGGCTGTACTGTGCGGAAGATACCGGAACTTGGTTCGATGCAGAAGGAAATCTGCTGACTGACAAGACAGAACACCGGCAGACCGCACTGTATGAAGGCAAAACGTATACAGTTGATCTGGATCAGATGCAGGTTTTTGCTGATGACGGTTCTGTGAAT
>CAMNJD010000421.1 GCA_946540705.1 uncultured Ruminococcus sp.
CTCGACCCGCAAGCCTTTGAAAAGGCTTGAGCGAAACTTTTAATATGGGCGAAATGAAAACTATTTGTTTCAACCTTATTTTTCCGACCACCTAAAAATTACATACCCTTATTTATTTTTCGTCCGCATGGATTCAAGGCAGTGCCATGACATAGATCTGACACGGATTCGCAGCATCCCAGTAGTCCGGGAACACCTCAAATTCCTTGAATCCGCAGCTGAGATAAAACCGGTTTGTCCGGTCGTAATCCTCATACATGCCCATCTGCACGGTTTTCACCTGCAAAAACGAGTATCCCCCAGCCGCAGCAGCCGACCGTGCCGCTTCCATGAGCCGACGCCCGATCCCGTTCCGGTGCCGTGCCTTCAGAACGCCCATAACAGCTACCTCGGCGGTATCCTTTCCGGTCTCCTTCAGGCACAGAAATCCGGCATATTCGCCGTTCTCTTTCGCCGCCAGAAACGTCTGATCCACACAGTCTGCGATAAACTGCTCCCGGCTTTCCGCGACCTCAAACCATTCCGTCAGTGCCTCAAGAATGTTCCTTGCAATCATTTGTTTAACGGCCGTATCCGTAATCTGTTCGATCAATCTGTGCTCCTCCCGTCCTCAGCGTCTGCCTGTCCGGATAAAACCGATCAGCGTTTCGAGGTCATCAAAATCATCGTAATCGCCGATGATGCCCTCGCGGTGATAGACAATGCCTGCCTGCTCATTGCGCTCCAGACAGTCCAGCAATTCCTCCTGACCGTACCGCCTTGCAAACTCCGCAAATGCACGCGCCTTGATCTTTTCGGCAAACAGCCCCCTGCGGCAGTCCGCAGGCTCGCATTCAAAGCAGCCGCGAAGATTCTTTTCGATCACGCATTTCCGGTTCTCACACCACTCCGCATCCCTGCACCAGGACAGTTCCAGAAAGCCGTCCCGTTTGCATCCTTTGCATTCGGCATTCTCTGAGCAAAGACAGCAGGCCAGTCCGCATCTCGCGATTCCTAATTCCCGTTTCATTGCGTACCTCCGTTCAGATCACAAAGCTGAAAACGATCCATGCAGCCGTCAGAATCACCGGAATGATGACAAAAAACTTTGCCGATCTTTGCTGATCCTCCCGCATGCGCTGCTTGATGACATCCGCATCAATCAGGGAAAGTCCCGGATGCTTTCTGCTGTACTTTACGGGCAGACTGCTCCCGATTTCCGCCTGAAGCGGGTACAGCTCCCGGCGGCTGAGCAGTACGGTCGGCGGAAACTCCTTTGTGACGGTTCTGCCGCCCGCCTGATAGGAAACTGTAAACACAAACATGGCCTTGCGCACCCAGTCGTCGTCATGCAGGTGTGCCGGATGCGGGATCTCCCGCACCGCAGTGACCGTTCCGGCCGCAGACACGCCGTTTTTTTCCACAGCAGCTAAGATTTTCCGCCGGGTCAGTGCCCAGATGCACAGCACATCAGCCAGCAGAACAATCAGCCCCAGACAGATCCGGATCGTCCAGCCGGTCACCTGCATCATCTTTCTGCCGGAAATGACGCCGGTCACACCCAGAACGCCGATGCCCGAACCGATCACCGCGCCGATGAGGATCCAGAGCAAAATCGCTTTGACACCGCTCTGCTTCATGCCGCTTACTGTGTCAGCCGCGCAATGCGGTGCTGCGTATCTCTGAGGATCTCCTCCGGCGAAGCACCGATGAAATATTCGCCGTTTTCGTAGAGAATCTTTCCGGCGCACATCGTCAGCTTCACATTGCTGCGGTCGCCGCTGAGCACAAGGCTTTCGGGAATATGATGCTCCGGCTGCATATTTGCCGCATGCAGGTCGATCATGATGATGTCCGCCTGCTTGCCCTCTGCGAGAATATCGCAGTCATTCAGTCCCATTGCACGGGCAGAGCCGACCGTCGCCGCTTTCAGCATCGCGGCAGCGGGAATCGCCGCCGCATCCATATTCCGCAGCTTTTGCAGAACAGCCCCCAGATACATCTCCTTAAACGGATCCAGTGCATTGTTCGACGCAGGGCCGTCTGTACCCAGTGCAAGATTCACGCCCTCTGCAAGGCACTCCTTCAGCGGTGCGATGCCGCTTGCCAGCTTGGCATTTGAGCACGGGCAGGACACAAACCACAGCCCGTTCCGCTGATATACCGCACGGTCCGCTTCATCGAACCAGACGCAGTGGAAGCCGCCGCCGCCGTGCTCCCAGAGCCCCAGCGACTCAAAATACTGCGCAGGCGATGCGCCGTGCCGCCCGATGCACTCGTCATGCTCTTTCTTTGTCTCACTGATATGCGTGAACACCGGCTCTTTTTCGGCCTGCGCCAGTCTTGCGACCTCTCTGTGCAGGCTCTCGTCACTGGTGTATTCCGCATGAAATCCGAGCCGGTAGCCGATGCGCGGGTGGATACGGCGGAACTTCTGAAACTGTGCGTTCAGGCGCTCGACATCCTTTGCAGTGCCGTTGATGCTGCCGCACAGGATCGCACGCATGCCGCTCTCAACCGCAGCATGCACCGTGCTGTCCGGATAAAAATACATATCGAAGAATGCCGTCGTACCGGCCGCGAGATATTCAAGAATCGCAAGGCGGTCAAAGGCATAGACATCCTCCTCTGTCAGCCTGTCCTCATAGGGAAAGACCTTCTCAAACAGCCATGTCTGAAGCGGGACATCCTCCGCAAAGGAGCGCAGAAAGGTCATGGCAGAATGCGTATGTGCATTTTTGAAGCTCGGCATCAGCAGATTTCCGTCCGCATTGATCTCGCGCTCAAATTCCGGCAGCTCCGCGGGTGTCTCTCCGATATAGCGGATCACCTCGCCGTCCGTCCAGAGTTCGCCCTGCCGGACGGTCAGGGGTTCTTCCATTGTCAGGATTTTTGCATTGTAAAACCGAATCATATTCTGTATCCTTTCCCAATTACTCAGCGGTTCCGCGGGACTGCTCCAGCGCCTCCTGCATCGACTCGACCGCGATCTGGATGCGCTCGATCTCCTGCGACTCATCCGGCAGGGCGGCTGATGTCCCCTGAAAGCTCAGATAAGCGCCGTAGCAGTCCAGGAGCTGCTCTGTCCGCTGCATCAGCTTTGCAATGTGCTTCTGCATGGCTGCGCGGTATTTGTCGTTGCCGATTCTGTCATACTGAAAGAAATTGAGCAGATGCAGCATCTGCGCGGCGAGCGTATAGAACACCTGCTCCATGTTGTCATACAGCGGGTCATCCCGCAGCATTTTGTCAAGCTGCATGCGCATTGCATGCCGCTCCCGGAACACCTCGATCTGATGACAGAAGCCGTGCAGCCAGTCCCGGACAGTCCCGCCGTACTGTCCCAGCGCAAAATGACGGGAGGTGTCGGAAATAAACTCATATTCCTTTGTGACAAACAGCTTGCGGTATTCGTCATTGCGGTTATTCCTGACCGCATCGTCAGCCGTCAGTGCATAGTTGTAGTTGACCTTCGTGTGCATCCGCAGGTGCTTTCTCTCCCAGTCCTGAAGCTGACGCAGCGCTTTTTCTTCCTTTGCAAATTTCCGCACGCCGGTAACTCACTCCTCATTCAATAGGCCATAGAAATATTACAAGACAGAATGTGTCCGTTCTCAGCTCAGCAGTTCAAAAACGCAAATGCGTTAACGGCAGCTGCAATCAAGATAACAATGATCCAGAACGCAATCGGCAATGCTGAATCAGTGATTACGGTCACTGCTATAAGAGCGATTGCGGTCATTTCCGCAATAAAACTGACCCAGAAGAGAATACGGTAGATTATCCTTGCTTTCCGGCTCAGTTGTTTGCGGTTCTTTCGCGAAATCGGCTGTGCTTCCTGCGGGAAAACGGTTTTATTCTGTTTATTAACGTTGTTAACGCCGTCCATCTCTGCGCTGATCTTTCCGCCGCTAAGCCACGACCTGAAGAAAAACCGAAGCCCTAAAATTGCCGGTGTGCCTATGATTAAGAAAATCAATAAAAACAATATGGGGCGCGGAAAAAGGCCTCCAAGATGTATAGCCGTAAAAGCTCCTGCCGGAAAACTCAGCAATGTGAGTACCGTGCAGAGAACAAATTTCAGAATATCTTTCCCAAACCCGTTGTCCTTTGCTGCCTGCTTCGCTTTTTGCTGCTGCTCCTGCGTCATGTAAAAGGTATCGGATTTATCAGGATTCATTTTGTGCCTCCTTTGGGAATAAACCGGTTTTCAGCTGTCAGGATAATTCTCCGAATTCCCTGATCGCTGTCCGCACGAGCTTCTCAAACTGCGGCGCTGCCTTGTCGCCGGCCTCCTTGACCTCCTCATGGGTCAGCGGATGCGGAGAGATGCCGGCAGCAAGATTGCTGATGCAGGACACGCCGCAGATCTCCATGCCGCAGTGTCTTGCGGCGACGGCCTCAATGGCAGTGCTCATGCCGACCGCGTCTGCGCCGAGCATCCGGAACATCCGGATCTCTGCCGGGGATTCGTATGCCGGCCCCGCTGTCTGGACATAAACGCCCTCCTTCAGCGGAATATCCTCGTTCACTGCGATCTTCCGGATCATTTTGTTCAGACGCTTACTGTAAATTTCGCTCATATCAGGAAAACGCACCCCGAGCTCGTCGAGATTTGCCCCCCGCAGCGGCGACGGCACAAAGCTCGAGATCTGATCGGTGATGAGCATAAACTCACCTGCCTTCATGCCCGGCTGAATCCCGCCTGCGGCATTGGTCAGGAACAGAATCTCTGCGCCGAGACTGCGCAGCACACGGATCGGCAGAACCGCCTCCTGCGGCGAGTAGCCCTCATACATGTGAACTCTGCCCTGCATGACCGCGACCGGTACACCCCCGCAGTATCCGAACACAAACCGCCCGGCATGTCCTGCGACCGTCGAGACGGGAAATCCGGGGATATCTGCGTAATTCAATGTCTTGACCGCATCAATCCGATCTCCGAAGGCACCAAGCCCCGAGCCCAGCACCAATGCGATCTTCGGCTGAAAATCCACCTGCTCCGCAACATAATTGCAGCAGGCTGAAAGCTGCTCTGATACTGTCATGTTCCGTTCCTCCGTTTTTTATGCATCCGCACTGCCGTAAAGGTAGATGCGCTGTTCCTCAGTCAGTGTGTCGATTTCCAGACCCATGCTTCTCAGCTTGCGCCATGCGACCGCCTCGTCCACTTCACGCGGCACATTGTTCAGCAGCGATGTGACTGCCCCGCGGTTCTGAATCAGCCACTGCGCACTGAGCGCCTGAATCGCAAAGCTCATGTCCATGATCTCCGCAGGATGGCCGTCGCCCGCCGCGAGGTTGACCAGTCTGCCCTCCGCGATCACATAGACCGTCACGCCGTTGGGCAGCTTGTAGCCCATGATATTGTTCCGCGCCTCAAAGGATTCAACGGCCAGCCCGCGCAGTCCTGCCATATCGACCTCGACATCAAAATGTCCCGCATTGCACAGAATCGCACCCTCGTGCATGTTGAGGAAGCTCTTTTCAGTGATGACATGATTGCAGCCCGTGACCGTCACGAAGAAGTCGCCGATCTTTGCAGCCTCCTCCATTTTCATGACCGTAAAGCCGTCCATGACCGCCTCGATCGCCTTGACCGGATCAATCTCGGTGACGATGACCTTGGCGCCGAGTCCCTTTGCGCGCATAGCCGCACCCTTGCCGCACCAGCCGTAGCCCGCGATGACGACAGTCTTGCCGGCAACGATCAGATTCGTTGTGCGGTTGATGCCGTCCCAGACAGACTGACCCGTGCC
>CAMNJD010000422.1 GCA_946540705.1 uncultured Ruminococcus sp.
ACTTCGCTCGGCAACCGCGCACTGGCGCTGGGGTCGAGCCGCGCCGATCTGACTGCTGAGCTGGCCTATGACCGCATCACCGAAGTCGGGAACAATGCTTTCTCCGGCATGCAGCTCGGCGGCAGCTATGATACGATTTCATTTGATGCACTGGAAACACTCTCCGCACGCAGCTTCGGGGGTGTCCGTGCGGGCGCACTGAAGCTCCCGAAGATCAAAATCGTTCCCGCCGGCGAATTCACCGATGCCGCAGTCGGACTGGTGTATCTGGAGCAGGCGCAGACCTTCGAGCCGAACTGTGTCAGCGGATGCAGCGCGGTTGTCCTGTCAGACAATGCCGCCGATATCGCAGAGCAGGCGTTTCAGGACGGTCTCTGGATCGTCACGCTGGATACGCTGCCGCTGGATTATGACCGGCTGAATCTCTGTGCAGAGCCGCTTGTGCTCGGCCTCAATGCGCAGGAGCTGAGCGCAGAGCAGTATACACAGGTGCCGCTGTATGTCCTCGCGGGCGGCGTCGGCATGACCTATCAGTGGTATACTGTCAGCGGCGACACGCTGACCGAACTTGACGGTGAAACGGCTGCGGTGCTCTATGCCGATTCGGAAAAGACCGGCAGAACCCTCTACCGCTGCATCATGACCGATGCCGGCGGAAAGACTGAGCAGACAGATTATTCCGTGGAGATCACGGCGGCAGAGACTGTGCGCGAAACGCTGACGGCAGACACGGCACATTATTTCAACGATGCGGCGCTGCACCGCTTTTCGTTCACGGTGCCGGAGAACGGTATGCGGTATCTGCGGATCACCGGCGCAGTGCCGGTGCAGGCGGAGCTGACCGATGCCGCAGGCAGACTGCTTTCGGCGGCACAGACCCGCATTGACGGCAGCTCGGTGCTGACTGCGGAGCTCTCCGCGGGGGAGACCTATTATCTTGACGCGGCGGCACGCTGGAGCGGCGCATTTGAGATGTTGCTGACCCCGCAGACTGCTGCGGTACAGGATATCGCAGCGTGTACGGTTTCGGCAACACTGCCCGAAACGCTTGCGTTCGGGACGTCTGCTGCACCGAAGGTGACAGTCACGGCGCCGGACGGCACGGTGCTCACGCAGGACACCGACTACACCGTGCAGGTGCATGACCACAACCAGAACCGCATCATTTCTGTGTTCGGCAAGGGGCGCATGTCCGGATACACCGAGCTGACAGTCGTTTCCTACACCGATATGCTTTCGGACATGCCGGTTCGCGTTTCGCTCTCAGATGACCTCGACCGCGCGGTGTTCCGCTTTATTCCGGCAGTATCCGGTAAATACTATTATTATGCGACCTATGCGCCGGGATACGCAGCGGAGCAGCTTGCATTCAACCGCACCGGACGCTATGCCGGCGGCTCGCGCTATGTCAGCATCAGCACGGTCGGCACCGTTGCCGATACGCCGGACGGACAGCACACGGTCTATTCGACCAGCAACTTCAATTCCGCAACGGGAACCTATTTCGGCGATACCGTTGAGCTCAATGCAGGTCAGCCGTATTATATCATCTGCACGGCCGAATCTGCGGCTGAGTATCAGCTCATGGTCGCACCGCAGCGGTATGATATCCGCGATGCGGAGGTCGAGGGCGTGTACTTCGGCAGCTATTCCGACGGCACGCCGTATTTCCCGGAGGTGACCGTGACGCTGAACGGCGAGGAGCTGACCGAGGGCGTTGACTTTGAACGCTTCCACACAAACTGCGATGTTCCCGGCAAGGGCGTGATCTCCGTTGTCGGCCTGGGCAAATATATCGGCCGCATCGACAAGGAGTGCGACATTACCCTTTACGGCAATGTCCGCATGAAGATGACGGCGATCGGACTGGATTCGCCGGTGCAGGTCACGGGCGCAGAAAAGCGCATCGAGTGCCTGAGCTTTACGGTTGACGAAAATGAAACAGAGGACGGCACGACGCGCTACCGCATTCTGAATGAGCGGCTGTCCGGCGGGAAATACCTGTTCCGCCTCTATCGCTTTGACCCGGTGAGCAGGATCTATGCCCGCATCAACCGCTGTGACAGCGAGACAAATGACTACATGCTCCGGAACGGCAGCTACCGCATCCTCTGCTTCCGGCAGTACGCCGAGCAGACCGGCAGTGCGCGCTTCACGCTCATCAAGCCGTATAATCTCGAGGAGGTCAATGTAGAGATCGGAACCGTGCCGTATACAGGCGCGGAAACACAGGCGCCCATCAGGGTCACTGCGCCCGACGGCACCGTTCTTACCGAGCCGCACGACTTCCGCATTTTCTATCTCGGCAGCCACACGCTTTACGGCACGACAGAATTCGCGCTGCGTGCGACGAACTACTCCTACGGCATGCGCGTCGAGAGCTATGAAACCGAGCTGATTCTGCCGGAGGATTCCCCCGAGCTGACCCCCGGGGAGCATTCGGTCTATCTGACCTATGATGACCGGCTCGCGGTGTACCGCGTCAGCGCGGAGACAGACACCGAATTTTCGCTTTCCACAGCGGATGTGCCGGATATCGTGCTGCGGGCATTTACACCGGAGGGTGAGCTGCTCGATCAGGACTACGGCAACAGCACCAAGTCGGTCACCTTTACCGTTCCCGGCGGCGGGTTCTGCTATGTCATGGTGAAGTTCAACGGCACGGCGCGTATGGGTACGATCAGCTTTACGCTGGATACGGAGCAGCGCCTGCTGAACCGGTGCGAAATCGTGACGGAGCCGCATTTCTATACCGGCGAGCGCGTCCTGCCTGCGGTCACGTTCAAGGACGGCGACTATGTGCTGGAGGAGGGGAAGGATTACCGCCTGCGCTATACCGCGGACGATGTGAACATCGGCACGGCAACGGCGAATTTCATCGGCATGGGCGATTACTTCGGCCTCTGCGACGTGAAATATGACATCGTTGCGCCGGATATCCTCCATGTGGAGGGCGCTGATGTTCGCCCGATGCAGATCGGCTATTCCGATGCAAAAACGGAGATGAAGGATGCGGACTATCTGATCTTCACGTATCAGGCCGGCACGGATATGACACTGGATCTGACACTGGCACAGAACTACTGCACCCTGACGGTTCAGCGCTACGACGGCGACGGAACGTACTGCGGAAGCATCTATTCTCCCGAAAGCAAGACGATGCGGTTTGAGATCCGTGCGGGCGAGACCTGCCGGTTCCTCTGCTCCGCGACCAATATCACAAGCTGGAACCGTGCGTTCCGGCTGCGGCTGGAGGACAGCGAGATCATGTCGTATGATATCCGGACGGATGCTGCAAACGGCGTGACCTACCGGTACAATCCCGAAACAGGCTATGCAGAGGTCTATGAGCTTGACCGCACCGTCAGAAAGCTCCGGCTGCTGCCGGCACTCCCCGGCACGGAGATTCCGGTGACGTTTGCACCGGAGGCGCTGTTCTGTGAGCTCCCGGCCGATACGGTCGTCTACGGCTATCCGGGCTGCCCTGCGGCGCATTACGCGGACAAGTATCACTTCAGCTATATCGAGCTGCGTGCGGGGCAGGACCCCGGGACGGCTGAGCCGCAGACCGCCGGCGACCTCAATGCCGACGGCAGATGCACGGAGGCGGATCTTGTGCTGCTGCTGCGGATGATGACCGAGATCCGTGCGTTGGAGCTCTCCGACGCGCAGATCAAGGCGGCCGACTGCAGCGGCGACGGCATGATCGGCTTTGACGATTACATGATACTTTGCACGATGACAGAAGAATAAGCCTTCAGCGCCCGTACAGACTGCTGTGCGGGCGCTGTTTGCCGGACGCGGCAGACTTTTTTTCATTGCCGTACATTTGTGCTTTACTTTTCCCGGGCTTTGTGGTATAATAAACAGTGTATTTATTATTTTTGATTCAGAGGAGGCTCAGTCCTATGGGTTCGCATTCCAGGGTTCCGCGGCATCCGCTTTCAGAGCGCCGGGAGGCCTATCTTGCTGTATTTCTGCTGGCTTTTGCCGTCATGCTCGTGCTCATGCTGCCGGTCATGATCTTCACAAAGGGCTATTTTGTCTATTACGGTGATTTCAACTCCCAGCAGATTCCGTTTTATCATCACGCGCATGAAATGGTACGGAACGGCAGCTTCGGCTGGGACTGGCAGACCGATCTGGGCTCGAATTTCATCGGCTCCTATTCGTTTTATCTGCTGGGCAGCCCGTTCTTCTGGCTGACGGTACCGTTTCCGCAGTGGCTCGTGCTTTATCTGATGCCGTATCTGCTGGCGCTGAAGCATGCCTTCGCCGCACTGACCGCCTATGCCTACATCCGGCGGTTCGTCCGCAGCAGACAGGCCGCGATGATCGGCGGCCTGCTCTATGCATTCTCCGGCTTCCAGCTCTACAACGTGTTCTTCAACCATTTCCAGGATGTGACCGCATTCTTCCCGCTGCTGCTGATCGCAATGGAGCAGCGCGTCAACGAAAACCGCCGCGGCATCTTTGCGGTGACGGTCGCGCTCATGGGCATCATCAACTACTACTTTTTCACCGGACAGGTCGTTTTCGCGGTGCTCTACTTCATCGTGCGCTGCCCGTCCGCAGACTTTGACGCGAGCTGGCGCAAATTCTTCAGCATCGCACTGGAGGCTGTGCTCGGCGTGCTGATGGCCGGCTTCATGCTCCTGCCCGCGATCCTCGCGATCTGGGAGAACTACCGTGTCAAGCGGTACCTGTTCGGCATGGACATGGTCGCATACTCCGACCGCACCCGCATCTGGCGCATCATCCAGAGCTTCTTCATGCTCCCGGATGTACCGGCACGCCCCAACCTGTTCCAGTCCGACTACGGCAAGTGGTCGTCGATCGGCGGATTTCTGCCGCTGTTCTCGATGGCGGGCGTGATCGCGTTCATGTCGCAGAAGAAAAAGCACTGGGCGACCCGCCTCACGCTGATCTGCACGGTCTGTGCGCTCGTGCCGGTGCTCAATGCGATGTTCTATATGTTCAATGCCGCCTACTATGCGCGCTGGTTCTATATGCCGCTGCTCATTATGGCGATGATGACCGCCTATTCGCTCGACAACCCGAAGATCAAATGGAAGGGTGGACTCATAACCTGCGGCGTCTTCCTCGCAGCCTTCGGCATCATCTCCCTGCTGCCGACCAAGGATAAGGAGGGGAAGATCCATTTGCTGCAATTCGCAAAGTATCCGTGGTATTTGTGGCTGGTGCTCGGCCTGTGCATCATCATGCTGTACTTTGCCGTGCTGATCATTCTGGTGCGGGAAAAGGGCAGACCGTTCTACCGGCTCGCCCTCTGCACGACTGTATTCTGCTGCGCATGCTCCGGCTTTGCGATGATCTATTTCGGCATCGGGCTCGGCGCATGGCCGACCTCCTATATCAACACCGCGATCAACGGCGGCAGGGAGATCCGGCTGGAGCAGAAGCCCGGCGAATTCTACCGCATCGACATTTCCAAGGACTACGACAATTATCCGATGCTCTGGGGCTTTTCCAATATGCGCTGCTTCCACAGTATCGTCCCGACCTCGATCATGGATTTCTACGATGCCGTCGATGTGACACGCGACGTTGCTTCCCGTGCGGAAACGGATCATTATGCCCTGCGGGAAATGTTCAGCGTGAAGTATTACTTCGACCGCTACAGCCCCGAGCATGCGGACGAGGTTGCGGAAACGCTCAAGGCTATGCCGAGCTTCCACTATATCAAACGCGAAAACGGCTTCAATATCTACGAAAATGACGCTTATATCCCGATGGGTCTTGCATATGATAGCTGTATCAGCAATGAAGACCTGGACGGCGCAGCGCTTCATACCCGCGAGAAGATGATGCTGCTGGCGCTGGGCATGAGCAGCGAGCAGATGGAGAAATATGCCGATATCCTTGAGGTGCTGCCGACAGAGGAGCGCTTCACACGCACCGACGAGGAATTTGCAGAAACCTGCCGCGAACGTGCGCTCGAAACCTGCACCGATTTCGAGTACGATTCCAGCCGCTTCAGCGCGAAGATCACACTGGAAAAGCCGGAAATGGTGTTCTTCAGCGCCCCCTTTGAGAAAGGCTGGCGTGCAAGGGTCAACGGAAAAGCCGTTGATGTCGAGCGGGTCAACTACGGCTTCATGGCGGTTCGCTGCGAGGCCGGCGACAATCAGATCGAGTTCCGCTACGAGACACCCGGTCTGCGCATCGGCCTGATCGGCTCTGCCTGCGGCGCAGGCGTGCTGGTGCTGTACCTGATCATCATGGCAGTCGCCGGCCGCGGCAGACGTCAGCAGACCCCGAAGCGCAAATACTGCTATGACTATGACGCAGCACAGCCGTTCTCGGAGCAGGTGCTCTACAGCCGCTATGCCGCAAACAAGCACCCGGAATCAGAGCGGATCACGTATACCCCGCCGGAAGATCCGGTGCATCCGGCGCAGGATGATGAGCCGGAGGAATACAGCGTGCCCGGGGAGGACGATGTGCCGGAATCCGGCGGTGAGCCGGACACGGCGGCGGACGCTGCACCCGCAGCAGAATCCGCACAGCCGGAGCTGACAGGGGACGAAAAGGAGAATGCAGATGATGAAGAAAGCTGATGTTCCGCAGCACCTCTCTGAGACAGCGCTCAGCTCGGAGGAGATCTATCACGGAAAAATCCTCCGGGTCACCCGCGATACAGTCGCACTGGAGGACGGCACGCAGGCGTTCCGCGAGGTCGTGCATCACCCCGGCGGGGCGTGTGTCGTGCCGCTGACCGATGACGGCGATGTCCTGATGGTGCGGCAGTTCCGCTACCCGCATGCCGCCGAAACACTGGAGGTTCCCGCCGGAAAGCTCGAATACGGCGAGAATCCTGAGGACTGCGCGATCCGTGAACTGAAGGAGGAAGCAGGGGCAGTGTCCGGGCATTTTGAATCGCTCGGCTGCCTCTACCCGACGCCCGCCTATGACAAGGAGATCATCTATATGTACCTTGCACGGGAGCTCAGTCTCACAAACGTGCAGTCGCTCGATGCGGACGAATTCCTTGATGTGGTGCGTATCCCGCTGAAGGAGGCCGTTGACATGGTCATGCGCGGTGAGCTGCCCGATGCCAAAACACAGATCGCACTGCTCAAAACCGCAAGGCTTCTGGAGCAGGAGACTGCCGCGGAATGAAATGATCAGAACCGGACAAAAAAGCCGTCCGGTGCAGCCTGACACCGAACGGCTTTTTTGGATTTGATTTTTTGCGGATCACTCAGCAGCGTCTGCTGCGGGTGCCTCGGCTTCCGCATTCTCAGGCTCTGCAACTTCCTGAGCATCGGATTCTGCCTCGGCTTCTGCCTGCATCAGTGCAAGCTGCTCCTGATAGGCGTTCAGGATCTGCGTTTCCAGATACTGACGGGCGCCTGCGGAGATCGGATGCACGATATCGCGGAAAATGCCGCCCTCGTCCTTGCGGCTCGGCATTGCGACGAACAAACGGTTCTCGCCCTGCACGACCTTAATGTCATGAACGGCGAGCATCTGATCCAGTGTAATGGAGACAATCGCACGCAGCCGTCCTTCCGCCATCATTTTGCGGATTTTCAAATCGGTGATTTCCATGGGAGGATCCTTCCTTTCTGCTTGCATAGTTGTCAGAACAACGATGCAGTCTGAAAAATGTTTCTGTTTTGTTGACGGTGCGGAACATGCAGATTTCCCCAACCGGTACGCACTTATTCTAGCATGGAATTGTGTTCATTCTGTGAATATTTCATGTGAATTCATGAGAACACATGCATATTTTTCGCATAAATTTGCATAATATGTCAATATGTACTGTAAAAATACATTTGCGGCATTTTCGCCGGAAAGGATGATTGATGATGAATTCTGTTTTAGACGGCAAAAAGCATATCCATATGATCGGGATCGGCGGCAGCGGCATGTATCCGCTCGCACAGGTTCTGCACGCGAAAGGCTATTACCTCACCGGCTCTGACAACAATGAAACAGACACCTTAGCGGCTGTCCGTGCGCTCGGTATTCCGGTGCAGGTCGGACAGCGCCCCGAAAATATCGGCGATGCAGACCTTGTGGTCTATTCGGCGGCAATCGCGAAAACGAACCCCGAGCGCGCAGCCGCAGAGGCCTCCGGTGTCGAGATGATGGAGCGGAGCGAGCTGCTCGGCCTGGTTTCGGAATGGTACAGTGACGCGGTCTGCATTGCCGGCACGCACGGCAAGACCACGACCTCCTCGATGCTTGCGCAGATCCTGTTCACCGCAGGGATCGACCTCTCGGCAGTCATCGGCGGCAAGCTCCCCGCGATCGGCGGCAGCGGCAGAGCCGGCAGCAGCGATGTGTTCGTCTGCGAGGCCTGCGAATATGTCGATACCTTCCTGCATCTTTCGCCGGATATTGCAGTCATCCTCAATATCGACGAGGATCACATGGAGTATTTCCACACCCTTGACAATCTGAAGGCGTCGTTCACGAAGTTTGCACAGAAATCCAGCAAATACGTCCTTTATAACGGCGATGACGCCAATACCCGCGAGGCCGTCGCAGCCGTCACCGGAAAGACAATGATCCGCTTTGGTTCGGGTGAGGAATGCGAGTGGCGCGTCACCGATATCACCCACACCGCCAGCCAGCACACGGTGTTCAAGGTCTGGCACGAGGGCGAATGCCTCGGCGAAGCGACACTGCTGATCCCCGGCATGCACAATGTGCTGAACGCGCTCGCAGCGATCGCCGCAGCACATCTGGTCGGGCTCAGCTTTGCACAGTGTCAGGCAGGTCTGCTCGCGTTTCACGGTGCAAAGCGCCGTTTCGATGTCCACACGCACTGCGGCGGCATCACCGTCGCCGATGAC
>CAMNJD010000423.1 GCA_946540705.1 uncultured Ruminococcus sp.
CACCGCCCCCGCCGCCGTAGTCTCCGCCCCCGCCGCCGTAGTCACCGCCCCCGCCGCCTGCGAAGTCACCGAAATCTGCACGGACGGCGTGAATGCCGGTTTTCATCAAAAGCCCCGCACAGGGCAGAACCGTCAATACGGCGCACAAAATCAGCAGCAGCTTCTGAAACCGTTTCATGATGCAGTTCACATCCTTTCCGTATCTCCGGCGCATGAAAAGCAGCCGCCGGAAGCTCTCAGTTTTTTTTATGATTCTGCCGTGCCTCCCGCTGTGCCTCGTTGCTCTGCGGCGGAATGACCGCTGTCTTTACCGTCATCAGCAGAATGCGCAGATCAAGCAGCATATTGTACTGCTCGATGTACAGCAGATCCATTTTCAGCTTATCGACCGGCTCTGTATCATAAGCGCCGTAGACCTGCGCATAGCCGGTCAGACCGGCCTTGACCTGCAACCGGTAGTCAAATTCCGGACACTGCTTCACGATCTCCGCATGCAGCTCCGGACGCTCCGGACGCGGCCCGACCAGCGACATTTCGCCCTTCAGGATATTGATGAGCTGCGGGAGCTCGTCGAGCCGGAAGCGCCGCAGGATGCGGCCGACCTTTGTGATGCGGGTGTCGTGCTCTGCGGCCGTTACGGCGATGCCGTCGGCCTCTGCGTCCGGGCGCATGCTCCGCAGCTTCAGGATCTCAAAGACCCTGCCGTCCCGCGTCAGGCGCTTCTGCCGGTAGAATACGCAGCCGCCGTCCTCAAAATGGACTGCTGCGGCGCAAATGCACAGAACCGGCGTAAAAATCACCAGAAATGCCGCGGATACTGCAATGTCAAAGCAGCGCTTCACAAACCGCTGCGTCAGGGTCAGCCCCTCGTTCCGGCAGAGGATCAGCGGGGTATCGAACAGCCGCAGCTCCTCGCCGCCGCGCAGCAGGATGTCCGAGATCTCCGGGGCTGTGTATGCCCGGATGCGTTTGCCGCAGCAGTATTTCAGGATCTGATCGCGCAGCTCCGGCGGCAGCTCGCAGAGAATCACGCCGTCCAGACGGTCGATCACGGGTGTGATCTGCGCCATGCCGCCCTTGCAGCTCACGCTCTCGCAGATCATATATTTGTCCACGCGGCTGCTCATCTTCATGACCAGCTCTGCGGCCTCCTCTGAGCCGTATACGACGGCCAGCCGCCGCGGCGGATACAGCCGGAAGTACAGCCTGCTGACCAGCGATGCCCAGAGTGCGATCGTTACAAAATCAAGCCCTGTCAGCAATATGACCGGGGACACCGCCATGAACCGGCGGCCGATCACGCTGATCTGGAAATAGGTGATGAAATTGACGATCACAATGCCCGTGAGCTGATAATAGACCAGATCGCTGCGCCGCAGATATCCGAACCGGAAGCAGCGGTATACCTGAAAGACCAGCGCTGTCAGCACCGTGTAGATCAGCACAACGACCCAGTTGCCGCGCCGGAAAAACGGCGCAATGATGATGTCTGCATAATACCGCCACCAGATGATGCCGTACCAGAGCGTCAGCAGCCCCAGCAGCAGCCAGCCTGCGGCACCTGTCACCAGATGCCGGTATTTTTTTTCTTTGAGCGTCATGCCGCAGACCTCCTCTCTGTTCAGCGATCGCCGCATGAAAATTCTGCCCGTTTTTCCGGAAAACATACACAGCCCTTGCATGATCGGAACGCAAGGGCTGTCGGTTGTCTGTCTGACGATGTGTTCCGGTAATTCTGTTCAGATGCGGAACGAAACTGTTTCGTTTTGTCGGGGAGGGGGACTCCGTTTATTCCGGTGATGTTCCGGCACGGCCGCTGCATGCCTGCGCCGATATCCGGCAGAGCTCGGGCGGATTGAACAGCCGCAGCTTGCCGAGGCCGCCGCTGACGATCATCGCGTGCGTGCCGTCCGTGTAATATCCCTTGTCATATTTCGGGAAAAAGCAGCGCTCGGGAGACAGAATCCCGCCGATCAGCGGCAGCCGTACTGCTCCGCCGTGGACATGCCCCGAAAGGGTCAGCGCCGCACCCCATTCCGCATAGGCCGGAAACCACAGCGGATTGTGTGCCAGCAGCACCGTATTCGGCGCACAGAAGCCGAGGCGCCTGTGCAGTGTCCCGACCGTCACCTGCTTTTTTCCGGCAAAGCCGAAACGCCCCCCGCCTCTGTAATACGCCGGCGGCAGGGACAGCCCCGCAAACGGGATGCCGTTCAGCAGCACCGTCTGGTTTTCCAGATATACCGCGCCGCTCTCCCGCACCGTCTGCCGGTATTCCGTATACAGCGTCGGGGGCAGGTCTGCCTCGTGATTCCCGGGGACAGCCAGCACCGGCGCAATGCTGCAAAGCCCGCGCAGGAGCCGCGCTGTTTCCGTGAAATCCCGCTCTGTGCGCGAGATCAGATCGCCGGTTATGACGATCAGCTCAGGCTCCAGCGATTCTGTTTTGTGCAGCAGGCGCATCTGATGGGTTCCGAAGCAGCGCTTGTGCAGGTCGCTGATCTGCACCGTGCGCGGAAGCCCGCGCAGCGGCACGCTGTATTCTGCGGTCCGGAGCAGGGCGGTATTTTCCGCGGCGCCCCATGCGCCGAGCAGTGCTGCACATGCTGCTCCGGCCGCGATCGTTTTTTTATCCATGTTTCATATCCTGTCAGACCGTCACAGGCTCACGCACTGCCGTATTCTGCTTCCGAATGATCTGCTTTTTCGGCTTCTGCGCGGGCGCCTCCTCCATTGCAGCGACCAGACTGCGCAGGCGGATCCTTGCCGCGCCGAGATTGTTGATCTCGTCGATCTTGAGCTGCGTATAGAGCTTGCCGCCCTTTTCGAGAATGCTGCGCACCTCGTCGGTCGTCACGGCGTCGATGCCGCAGCCGAACGACACAAGCTGCACGAGCTGCATATCCGGCTGCGTGGTCACAAACCGCGCCGCACGGTACAGCCGCGCATGATAGGTCCACTGGTTGAGCACGCCGAGCTTGCCGGTATGTGCCATTGCCGCGATCGAATCCTCGCTGATGACGGCCATTCCAAGGCTTGTGATCAGCTTGTGGATGCCGTGATTGATCTCCTTGTCGATGTGATAGGGTCTGCCCGCGAGGACGATGATCTTTCTGCCCTCTCTGCGCGCCTGTGCGACGATTTTCCGCGCCTCACGCGCCAGCAGCATCCGGTATTCGGTCTGTGCGGCATAGGCTGCATCCAGCGCATCCTTCAGATTGCCGGCATAGCGATAGCCCGCAAGCGCCTTCTTCAGCGTTTTCAGCACGCCGGTCGGACGGTTGAGGTCAAGATACGGCGTGATGAAATTCTTTTGCGTCAGGCGGCTGTTGTTTGCACGGAGCAGCTCCGGATAATATGCCACGACCGGGCAGTTGTAGTGGTTGTCGTTTTCGCCCTCGTCGAAATTGTAGCTCATGCACGGCCAGAAGATGAAATTCACGCGCTTGCTGAGCAGATCCTCAATATGGCCGTGTGCCAGCTTTGCCGGATAGCAGACCGTATCGGAGGGGATCGTATGCTGCCCCTGATAATAGACCTCTCTGCTGCTCTCGCCTGAGAGCTTCACCGCAAAGCCCAGCTTTGTGAAGAAGGTCGTCCAGAACGGCATCTGCTCATAGTAGGACAGTGCCAGCGGCAGCCCGACCGTCGCAGCCGGCTGATAGGCGGGCTTTTTGTTCGCGCAGTCGAGGATCTTCTGATATTTGTAGTCGTACAGTGCCGGGATCTCCTCGGTTTTCTTTTTGCCGGCTCCCTTTTCGCAGCGGTTGCCGGAGATATAGCGGCTGCCGTCCGGGAAAATGACGATATTCAGTGCACAGTGTGCGGTACATCCGCCGCATTTTGCGCTGCGGGTCCTGTAGGAGAAATTCGCGAGCTTTTCTTCTGAAATGGTCGTTGTCTGTGCGGGGGCATGCTCCTTCGCGTATAGTGCCGCGCCGAATGCGCCCATCAGTCCCGAGATTGCCGGGCGGATGACCGGACGGCCGAGCTCTGTCTCAAAGGAACGCAGCACCGCGTCGTTCAGGAATGTGCCGCCCTGCACGACGATGTTTTTTCCGAGCTCCTCGACCGATTTTGCGCGGATGACCTTGTACACCGCATTCTTGATGATCGAAGCGGAAAGGCCGGCGGAAATATCCTCGACGGTCGCGCCGTCCTTCTGCGCCTGCTTGACGGAGCTGTTCATGAACACCGTGCAGCGCGAGCCCAGATCGACCGGGTGCTTTGCGAACAGGCCGAGCTGCGAGAATTCCGCAATATCATAGCCCATCGCCTGTGCGAAGCTCTGGATGAACGAGCCGCAGCCCGAGGAGCAGGCCTCGTTCAGCATGATGCTGTCAATGCTGTGGTTGCGGATCTTGAAGCATTTGATATCCTGTCCGCCGATGTCCATGATGAAATCCACATCGGGGCAGAAATACGATGCCGCCTTGAAATGCGCGACTGTTTCGACGATGCCGAAGTCGATGCCGAGGCCGGCGCGGATGAAGTCCTCGCCGTAACCCGTGACCGCCGATGCGCGGATATGCAGTCCGGGATTCTTCTCCTCATAGATCTTCCGGAGCTGATGCACGATGCGGTCAAGCGGCTGACCGCGGTTCGCGGCGTAATACTGATACAGCAGCTCACCCTTTTCCGTGATGAGCACGAGCTTGGTCGTTGTCGAGCCCGCGTCAATGCCGAGGTAGGCTTCGCCTGCTGCTGTATGGATATCGGCAAAGGGAAGATCGTTCGCCTTGTGCCGCTCAATGAATGCTTCATATTCGGCGCGGTCACGGAACAGCGGCTTGCCGGTCACGGTATTGCCGCCGGTTTTCGCGTGCGCCAGCTTTTCGCAGGTCTCCGAAAGCGGCAGCGGCTTCACCGTCTGCTCTGCGTACATTGCACAGCCGTATGCAACGAACACAGGCGCATGCTCAGGGAAGATCGCGTGATCGCTGTCGAGCTTCAGCGTCCGGACAAATGCCTCGCGCAGCCCTTTCAGGAAAGAAAGCGGCCCGCCCAGGAACAGCACAGTGCCTTCGATCGTTCTGCCCTGTGCCAGACCCGACACGGTCTGATCGACGACTGCCTGAAAAATGCTCGCGGCAATGTCCTCCCGCCGTGCGCCCTGATTCAGCAGCGGCTGCACATCCGATTTTGCAAAAACGCCGCAGCGCGAGGCGATCGGATAGCGCTTCTCCGCCTTCAGCGACAGCGCGTCCATGTCGTCTGCGGTAATGCCCAGCAGCGTTGCCATCTGGTCAATAAAGGCACCGGTACCGCCGGCGCAGGAGCCGTTCATGCGCTGCTCGACGCCGCCGGTCAGGAAGATCATTTTCGCATCCTCGCCGCCGAGCTCAATGACGACATCGGCCTGCGGATAGTCTGCTTTCACCGCCAGAAATGCGGCATGCACCTCCTGCACGAATGCGACACCTGCGCTCTGCGCCAGTCCCAGACCCGCCGAGCCGGTGATGCACACGCGGAACAGCGCCTCCGGATACTGCTCCTGCAAAGCGCCAAGCTGCTCGGCGACCGTTTCCCGCACACGCGAGAAATGCCGCTGATAGCAATGCGACAGAATCTGATGTTTTTCGTCGATCACGACTGTTTTGACCGTCGTGGAACCGACATCAATGCCAAGAGAATACACCTGCTGCTTCACAGGGGAACAACCTCCTTTACCGCATACTGCGGCATGATACAATGCCATTATAACATAATTCCGAAGAAAAAGAAAGTCCGCAGGGTGTTTTTTCATGAAATATTCATCTGGTAACCCATAGAAAAAGAGACATGCCGGATTCCCGGCATGCCTCTCTGGATATTACAGAACGGTTTTCTGAAGCTCGTCAAGCAGCGCTGCCAGATCGAACACGGTGATCACGCCGTCG
>CAMNJD010000424.1 GCA_946540705.1 uncultured Ruminococcus sp.
CACGGCCGGCAATGTCATCAACATTACAACTCACTATATTTATCCATTTATCAGCCATGTAGCGATCAAAAAGGTTTCGCCTTTCTTCAGCAATTCTATAACGACCTGCCGAACCATAATGCTGTTCGCTCACATAAAGGCGGTGAACCCGCTAAAATCAGTGCCCGAACAGTGCGTGAAGTTCATAAGATTATTCGTCCGGCGTTCCGGTTTGCAGTACAGCATGGCTTTCTCTCACACAATCCTGCTGCGGAACTTGAACTTCCCAAGATGGAGAAGTACGAGCGCGCACAATGGTCGGATGAGGAAGTGCTGAACGCAATCAACAAGTGTGAGGACGATCCGGAACTGCTCACGATGATGAGTATGATGTTCGGATGCACCCTCCGTACAGGCGAAATGCTTGGGCTGACCTGGGATTGCATCGAGTTCGATGAAGATCTCAATGGTGCGACGGTTCATATCAAGAACGAACTTGCCCGACTGAATATCGAAATGATTGAGCAGACCGGAACCAAGATTAACTTCCGGTTTCCGCCGATGAAGGCAGGCAATCGAACTGTTCAGGTGCTGAAACTCCCGAAAACTGACCGCAGCATTCGCGAGGTATATATTCGGGATACGCTGGTGCAGCTGCTTCGGGATCACAAAGAGATTCAGCAGCTCAACAAAAAAGAATATGCAGAAGTGTATCAAGACTTCGGATTGGTATTCTGTCAGAAGAATGGAAGACCGATCTCCGACGAGATGATCACCAAGCGATTCAAACGCTTTATCAAGAGTGCGACGCTGCGTAAGGTCGATCTCTACAGCCTGCGGCACTCCGGCGCAACAGCGAAGATGGAGACATCCGGAAATGATCTGAAAGCCGTTCAAGGCGATATGGGACACTCCACGCCGGATATGCTGATGAATGTCTACCTCGCAACCGTAAACAAAGCCCGCCGCAAAGTGGCTGAACAGCTCGAAACAATCATGTTCTCCAAGATCAAGCGCCCGCAAAAGGATGGAAAATCCGATGCAGGAAACAATCAGCCGGAACAGAAAAAACAGACGGAATAAACGGAGCTTTGGTAAGATTTGGGAAGATTCTCAGAATCCGCTCGAATCAGGCAACAGAAACTATAACAATGTTGCTCCGCCAGATATGTATGCTCCAGAACCCGTTGTTAGCAATTCGCTAACAGGATTTATGCCGATTTAGCATTCGACGGAAATGCGAAAATCACGCATTTCCGTCGAAATGGACGCCCCAAACCGGAGTCGAACCGATGGCCTAACGCTTAGGAGCCTCGGAAAGCGTTTGGCATCGTATGTCTTTCTATGGCATACAACCGCACGATTTGCCAGCAATTACGACGATTTTCAATAATCATTTTGCACGTGCTGCCATACATTCGCATACTGTGTCATCCTTTGACAAGGATTTCTGTTAGCGGATGTTAGCGGCGTGTTTTTTTGCACACCTTTTCCGTTTCAAAACGAATCTGAAACGGAGGAAAAAACTATGTATACAACCGGAATTCCGACCTGTGACCAG
Source organism: uncultured Ruminococcus sp. (assembly GCA_946540705.1). Classification (GTDB taxonomy): domain Bacteria; phylum Bacillota; class Clostridia; order Oscillospirales; family Ruminococcaceae; genus Firm-04. The sequence goes on from CAMNJD010000424.1 coordinate 1,541, forward strand.
CTGAGAGAAGTCGCCTTTACCGGCAATGTCATTCCGCAGATCTGGTACCGCGTATTCGTCAAGTCTGATCTCAAACACCCGAAGCCGCACTTGCTTGCCATCAACATTCTCGCGGACATCGTCTACTGGTATCGTCCGCGGGAGATCCGAGACGAGGGCAGCGGTCAGATCATCGGTTATCAGAAGAAGTTCCGTGATGACCTCTTGCAGCGAAGCTATTCGCAGATCGCGGAGCAGTTCGGCTGCTCGTCCGGTCAGGCGAAGGACGCGATCGTGTTCCTTGAGGAAATGGGAGTGGTGCGCCGGGAGTTCCGCACGCTGCGGTCAAACGGCATGGTTTACGCCAATGTTCTCTATCTCGCGCTCGATGTGGAGCGTCTGAAAGCGCTCACCTACCCATGTGGTGAAATTTCACCGGACGGGTGTCCCGAAGAATCGGACGGGGCATCTGATGAAATTTGCAGTACCCCTGTGTCGGAATTTCGAGGGGGGTGTGCCGAAATTTCGACAGACCCCTATAGTAAATTTCCCCAGACAAATACAGAGATTACTACAAAGACTTCTACAGAGATTTCTATCCATCCATCTTCGCGCGGCGAAGATGCGGCAGACGGATTGACGGATACACAGATCGCAGAGCAGGTGATTTCTGAAATCACGACAGCGCAGCGGATTCCGTATGCCTATTCACAAAGTCCGAAGAAGATGCAGGCTGCGATCCGCTGGCTCTGTGAGTATGACTTCTACATGGAGCATCCATGCGACAAGACCGCTCTGAAAACCGTTGACCGTTTCGACAACTTCGTGCTGCTGGTAAACAGTCTGGTCAGCATGGCGACGAGAGCCGGCACGCAAATCTACTCCGGCGAACAGACCGATGCCTGTGCCGTGATCGACGCAATCAATGCAGCGTCCATGTGCTGCGGCTGCGGCACGCTCACCGAAATGATCTTCTCCGCACTCGATGACTTCACCGATGCACTCGCCTCGACACACATCAAGAACTACGCCGGCTATGCGAAGGCTGTGCTGTGGAGCAGTCTGAATTCGTATCGCGTGAAGCTGAATACGGAGCTTGCGGTGATCTGAGATTATTATACCACACAGCCTCGAACGAAGTCAAGCGGAGCTATGACAAAAACCGCTTACAAAAAAAATGAAAAGGAGTTTTGAAAATGAAGAAAACGAACCTCGGCCCGGTCGCGGTGAAGATCGACCGCGAAAGTGTCAACGCGCTGCTGCAATCGCTGAATCAGATTGCTGCGATTGATCCTGAGAATCACATCGCACGGTCTGCACAGAAGCTGATGCAGAAAATCATCAAGCACGGACGCACCTTCCCGCACGACGACATGAAACTTGTGTCGATTTATTTCTATGACAACGAGGCATCGACGCTCATTCAGCTTGTAAGTATGTATCTCTCTGCGGTGCAGGAGAACACCGAAGATTACTATGACCGCATCGGACGTTCCCGCAAAAGGGGCTTGGGGAATCCCCAATCTGCGGAGCAGACAATTTCCGACAAAACAGAAAACTGATTTGCCGGAACCCAATGCGCGCAGGGATTGCCAGCGGGGGCTCCCCGCCAGTCCTGCAAGCTCCGGTACGGGCGTGCAGAACTGGCATTGGGTTATCTTTCAAACAGGCTTCTGAAACGCTGTTTTTTGAGCCTTGCTGAAAAAAAGAAAGGAGTGCCGCATGGGACAGTTCAGCATCAGCTTCACAGTCGGGAAGGCAAGCGATCCGAACTGCGCAGACTTTGCGCACAACAACCGCGAATTTTATGCGGAGAACATTGATCCGTTGCGCACGCCTGAAAATATTATCTTCACATGCGAACCGATTCGGGCAGCATACGAAAAACTTTTTTCCGATTCACTTGCAGCGTACAATGCAAAGCAGCGGCAGCCCTGCCGACGCATCAATGATTATTACGAACACATTGCTGCCGGAAAAAGAGAGGAAGCATTTTACGAAGCGGTCGTGCAATTCGGTGACTGCAAAACCGCAGCATGCGGCACACCGAACGTAGAGACTGCAAGAAAACTTCTAATCGAATATATGCAGGCGTTTCAAAAACGGAATCCAAATCTGTATGTATTCAATGCCGTGCTTCACATGGACGAAGCAACTCCGCATCTGCATATCGACTTCATTCCGTTTTACTCAAAGGCGCGAAAGCATGGACTGCCGAAAGGCGTTTCGATGCGGGCGGCTTTGGAAGAAATGGGATTCGCAGCGCGCAGCAGATATGATTCCGCCGCAATGGGCTGGGAGCATGCCGAGCGAATCGAAATGGAACGGCTCCTGATGCAGCACGGTCTCAAGCGCGAAGACAAGAACGCGCATTACGCACACATGACCGTCGCAGAATACAAACGCACACAGGATGCAAAGCAGGCCGTGTCAGTTTTGCGAAAACAGAAGCGGCAGGAAGCGAACACAATCGGACTTGCGCGAAGCATGAGATTCCGCATCGCTGAGCTTTCCGCCGAGGTTGAGAAAATGGAACACGATCGGCTGCTGCCGTTCAAATCGTTTTTCTATACCGACCGCGACAAGCAGGCGTATGTGCAAGCGGAAATGGAGCGCCTGCATATTTCATACCGGCAAACGGAGAACGGATTTGAAGCGCAGGAATGTCATGTGCAGGCGATTCGTGAAATCGAGCAGTCGTATCAGCCGAAACCGCAGTCGGCGCGGGAGAAGCTGCGCGCAGACATTGACCGATTTGTTCCGCTCTCTCAGGATATTTTCTATCTGATGGCGCATATGGTCAAAGCAGGATACGACATCAAGTACGGAAAGTATCTTGCGTTTCGCGCAAAAGATGCCAAGAATTTTATTCGCTTGAAGTCGCTTGGCGTGGAGTACAGTGAAATCGCATTGAAAGGACGGATCAAAGCCAATCAGAAATTTGAACAAAAACTTGAAGAACAGCTTGCAGCAGCAAAAGAGAAGCGTCAGGAAAATACACAAGTGCTCCGCATGGTTCGGCTGTATATCAGCGTTGTAAAAGACGGCAGACTTACACCGCGCAAGAGAATTCCGGAGAAAGTTTATGCGTGGACAAATGATGCAGAGCTTGACAGACTGCTGGCACTGAACAAGCGAATCAATGACGGCACCACGCTGAAGTCTCTGCGGCTGGATTTTGCTGCCAAGGATGAGGCAATGCATCAGAAGTACGATGCCGCACAATCCGAAAAGCATGATCTGCAATTCGCGCTCGATCTGAAAGAGAAACTGGAGCTGATCTTCGGCGGGATACCTTCGCAGCGGTTCACCAGACAGCAGGCAGAGGAAACGCTCCGGAAATATCCGTCGATCACCGCCGGAAACTGGCGCAATGTCGAGACGTTGATCTCAAATAGCAGAGCGCAGGCAGCGAAAGCCGCAGAGGAACTGGCACAGGCAGAGGGGGAGCTCAAAGAAGCAGCGGAACTGTATACACTCGCCGAGCGCGTCTACTCCGGCGCCCATATTCAGATCATGGTCAATGCAGAAACGGAAGCACGGTCGGCAGAGGCCGTCCCGAACGGAACCTATGCCGCCGACAACAATACACCGGGCTTTGTGCCCCTGATCAGATAAGGAGGATTACAATGGGAAGACATAAGACAGCAGGTTACTACGGCCTTGCATGGATGGATTTCATGGAGGAGAATCATCCCGATCTCGTCACAGAGATGAAGCAAAACGGGAGTTATGAAGAAGTCGCGTGGTCAGTCAGCTGCCGCGCACTCGAATACTGCGCCTTGCTGAAAAAGCAGTACGCCAAGCAGAACCCGCCGCCGAAGGACCCGGACGAATACCGGTCGTGGAAGTTTACCCGCGACTTCTATATTGACAGTGCGGTCATGCGAGAGAAGGTGCTGGTCGCGGTGACAAGAGTATAATGCTTTCGTAATAGCATATACAGAACGAGAAAAACAGCCCTGCACAATCCATAGGAGTCACCGGCTAGCACGGTTATTCCAATCAGGTTTGTGCAGGGCTGTTTGAAAAAAGCAATGGTATTGTTCTCGCACATAGGGATCCAGCCTCCCAAGTCAGCAACAATCTTTGCTTCGTGTATAGTATAACCGATTTCGGCGAAAATGTCAAGTGAAAACGAAAAAAGCAGAGTTGCTATCTGCTGACATTGGGGTCCAATTCCCCATGTGGACAGATGCTCTCTGCTTCGTATTGTATTATAGCACGTTTGCATGGAAATGTCAAGCATTATTGCTGTGATCGTATCGGATGATATCAGCAGGAGCACATTCAAGAACATAGCAGATTCGTGCGAGAATATCCAAATCCATTTTCTCAACGTCATTATGGTACCACTTGTTTATGACTTCAAATCGCGTATTGGAAACGCGCGCGAGATAATTGCGAGTCATCTTTTTGCTGTCCATGATTTCCTTCAAATGTATGCTGATCTTTCCGTATTCATGAATCGAAAAGACTGATTTCGAGTTATTCATTATCGCTCCCCCTTTTTATTCCATTCTATATGTATTGTAACGTCTTGACAATATACATGTTAGATGTTACTATATACATAGTTATATATGGAGGGATTGACTTGGATATCTTTACCGTCAGTTTTTTCGGACATCGTATGCTGGAAAATGCGCTCGAGGTCGAAAAACACCTTGAAGTGCTCCTGCACGATCTGATTACCCAGCACGAATATGTAGAATTCCTGATCGGACGGGACGGCGAATTTGATCTGCTGGCAGCGTCAGCAATCCGGCGGGCTGTCAGACAATACGGCTGCGGCAACACTGCATTGACGCTTGTGCTGCCGTATTTGCGCGCGGAGTACCGTGACAATGAGCAGAACTACCTGCAATACTATGATGAGGTCGAAATCTGCACAGAATCCGGCGCTGCACACTATAAATCTGCGATACAGATACGGAACCGCTGCATGGTCGATCGCTCCGACCTTGTGATTTTTTGCGTACAGCGCCAAAGCGGCGGCGCATATCGCACCTTGCAGTATGCCCGCAAAACGGGGAAACAATACCTTTCTATCGCCGACAGTATCTGAAGCACTCCTCTCACGAAATCGAACAGTATTAAAGGGCGTTTTATCACGAAATCGCAGTCGCAGCGGCAACTAGGGTACAAATCGGTCTCTTTCAGCTTGCATTGCACCCTATACCGGACGATCCGAAAGCATACCGATCATGGAAATACACCCGCGACTTCTATATAGATAGTGCAGTCATGCGGGAAAAGGTTCTGGTCACGGTGACGACGCCCTGACACAGTATAAGACACAACAGTGAAGGGTGTCATATATGCCTTCGGTTGTATGCGAATTCACGCTGCGATTTATGCCGTTGCTCGACAGCAAAAAAATACATGTGATGATCAGAGACATCACGGAAACAATGGAACGCTGGCAAGGCGAGCTTGCAGATTCTGAGTTGTGGTTGAATCTCAGAGCAAAGGCTGAGAAAGAAAAAACACGCAGGATATCGGAGGGACAGTGGGAATAATATATCATGATGCCCTGAAAATCGTCACCTCAGCGCGTTGAATTTGATTGCAGTTTCGCATAAAACATGGTATAATAGTAGCAGTACTGAAAGAAGGTGCAGATATGGTATTTATTACAGGTGACATTCACGGTTCAATAGAACCGGTTTATGATTTGTATGTACGGCATCAGCCAAAACCAGACGATGTGATTGTTCTGCTCGGTGATGTCGGTGTCAATTATACTGGAAAAATGCGCGACCGTCTTTTGAAACAGGAAATGAACGAGATGAATGTCACGTTCTTTTGCATTCACGGTAATCATGAGAACAGACCGCAGAATATCTGCTCCTATCAGGAAAAGCAGTGGCATGGCGGCCGTGTGCTGTATGAGGAGGATTTTCCGAATATCCTTTTCCCTGTTGACGGCGACATTTTTGACCTTGAAGGCAAGCAGTGTATCGTGATCGGCGGCGCCTACAGCGTAGATAAATTCTACCGGCTGCGAATGGGCTACAACTGGTGGCCGGATGAGCAGCCGACACCCACGATCAAAGAATATGTCGAACAGCAGGTCAAAGCACATCCTGTTGATGTCGTTTTCTCGCATACTTGCCCGTTCAAGTATATCCCGATGGAATGCTTTCTGCCCGGAATTGATCAGTCCACTGTTGACAACAGCACAGAACAATGGTTGGATACGATTGAAGAAATACTGGACTACAAGGCATGGTATCTTGGGCATTGGCACATCAACAAGCGAATCGACCGTATGCATTTCCTGATGCATGATGTGGAAGTGCTGATAGACTAAACAAGATAGCTGGAACAAGATGAAAGCGACTGAGGAGTTTTGCGTTTTCAGTATTTGTAGTACACCATTCTGTATATGATGCATTTTTCCGGCATACAATACCCTTTAAAAAGATGTTTTATGCCTCAGAATTAAAAACATCGCGATTTACAGTATATAATATATCAGGAACGATTTACTTTTCAATTCAAACGTGGTATACTGGTTGCAGGAGGGGTGTATATGATCTCTTATGTAAAACTCAAAAACTTCATTTCTTTCGGTGATATCTGCTTTGATTTCCGTAAAACCAAGAGCCGGGTTAAGAATTTTGCTGCGATCTATGGTGAAAACGGCAGCGGAAAGACGAATTTTGTCACCAGCATTCGGTTCCTGATCCAGAGCATGACATCCTTTTATTCTGCGCAAATGCTGCAAATCCTTCAAGAGAAGATGGATTCAGGTGAAATCGAGAAAAAGGTGTTTCGGGTAATAAAGGATGCCGGATGGAATACTCCCTACCAGATTCAGGATTTTACCAGCGTAATGCGGAAATGCCGCACTGTCGGCTGTGAAGCTCCTACTGAGCTTGAATATGGATTCCGTTATAATGATCATGACGGTGTTTATCGCATTGTCTTTACCGATACAGTTCTTGAGGAATCCCTGCGCTTCTGGACGGGCAAGCAGACAGGAATGATGTATTCTGCTGCACTGACAGACAAACATACCATCCAGTGCAAGCTGTCTCCGAAGGCATTTCAGAGTGCGCGTCTGCGGCAGGATATTCAGGCGGATGCGGAACGCTTCTGGGGAAAACGCTCCATATTAGGCATTATTATCAATCAGATTAACCGTCAGAATGAGATTTATACAAAAGACAATTATTCTCCATATTTCATTGATGTTCTGGACTGCTTCAGCCGGCTGAATGTATTGACAAAGGATCAGCTATCAGCACAGCTGCTTATTTCTCAGCAGAATAATAAGATTTTGCCGCAGCTGGACGGCGGTGTGATCCCTCGCGGTGCTTTGCCGCTGCTTCAGCGTTCCGAACGGATTGTGAATTCGATCCTGACGCAAACCTATGCTGAAATCAAGGAAGTCAAGTACCACATTGAGCAGGATAAAGACCAGCTTCGCTATCACCTGGAAATCTATAAAATGATTGCCGGAGAAGTCAGAAAGATTGATGTTGACGATGAGTCTGCCGGTACCATTCACATTCTGGAGATCCTTTCTCCGTTAATGGGCGCACTGGCTGGAATGACCGTGTTTATTGACGAAGCAGATACCGGAATTCATGATATCCTGTTCCGCAATATTATCGAATCCATCAAAGACGATATAGCAGGGCAGCTGATCCTGACGACACATAATACGACTCTGCTGGAAAAGATCGACTCCCAGAACGCTTATATTATTTATGTGGATTATGAAGGCAATAAAGAGGCTGTCTGCATCGACGAATATGATGTCCAAAAAACCAATAATGCCCGTTCTCTGTATCTCAAAGGCGTGTTCGGAGGTATTCCAGTCTCAGAGTCACTTGATGACACATCTATTATCAGCGCATTGGAGGACAGAGAATCCGTTTTCTCCTAAAACAAGGGCGCTTTTAGGAAAACAGATTGGAGTATAGGAGAAAAGCACTGAACCCGTCTGCGTTCAGTGCTTTGTTTATTATTCCATCTCACTATATTATCGCATCTGCTCACGAATCCGGTCAATCAGCCCCAGATCCGCAGGCAGCCATTTTACGCTGTCCAGTTCCTCTTTCGTGAGCCAGCGAGCCTCCTGCGCTTCCAGCAGCACCAGATTCCCTTCGATCACCTCACACCAGAAGCAATCCATAGACAGATGAAAATCCGGATAATCATATTCGACGGTCTCGATCTGCTCGCCGATTTTGATTGTTGTGTCGAGTTCTTCACGGATTTCTCTGGCCAATGCCTGCTGCGGTGTCTCGCCGGGTTCGATCTTTCCGCCGGGAAATTCCCATTGTCCTTTGAATGCGCCGTATCCTCTTGCTGTAGCAAATATTCGTGTTCTATTTTGAAAAGAGTCGCATATCACGGCTGCAACCACTTTGATTGTTTTCATGGTATCACCCTATTCCGTTATTTTGCAGGAGAATCCGCCAATCCAGAAAATACTATCACGAAATCGCAATTATTATTCGGATGTCTTCTTTTCAATTCGAGCTCACTGCGATATGAGAATCACAGCATAACTTCCGTATAAATACGCACTTTGTCTGCGACTCCGAGTGCAGCTGCATATTTCGACAGATTGTTTATATGCTTCCCCTTGCAGCGCATATATTCGTTCACGGCTGTCTGGAATGTCTGAATCTCAAAATCCTTTTTGCAGCGGATAATATCACAGATGGTTCTGTCCATATCATAAGCCGGCACGAGATTGCCGCAGTGTGTCCGAACTGAAACGATACCCATACTGTACCATTCCGGCTTGGTGTGAACGACCCTGATGCCTGCCCGCCTCAGATGCGTGTCATTGTAACCGTTCGGCACAGTGACTGTGATATAAAATGGTGCTCGGTCGGTCAGATCGTGAAGATCCAGTGCGGTTTCAAATGAAAACACGATTTTTTTGTTTCGCAGATAAAGAAGATAGAGCGCATCCGGCCACGTATCTTCTAAGATATAGACGCCGTGCGCCATGCGCTCCATGTTTTTTGCCTTTACATATTCAGCTAAGGTGTGCTTTGAGATTCCGCTGTTCACTGCGTCTGCTGTCAACAAGTACCCGTTCCCGGCAGACACAAGCTGATCCAGTGCTTCAAATTTAGTCATTGCCGCTTCCTCACTTTCTCGCTATCTATTATAGCATAATATAGCGAGAAAGTAAACAATGCGATTCAAAAATAACAAAAATCAGCGCTCTGTTTAATAAATAAACATCTTCGCTATATTTCGTATATCAACATAGCAGATAAATATATTGCTGGACACAACCGCATAAACGCCGATAGCCTCTCAATGATAGCTGTACGAATTTCTAACCATCTTTGTTATAGGGAAAAGTGGTATTAGACAAGACTTTCAGATTTGCTTACAATACCATCTGCACACAAGCCGCCGTCTTTCAAAGCATGTCCCATGATTCTCAGAAAAATATCCATAAGATCGGCAAAAACAACATTCTCAGTATAGCATTGCAGCTCTGCGTTTACAGTGTTTGGACGAATATCTCCGTCTGCTACGCCAAGCCGCAGCCATGTTACAATATAGTCTTCGTTATTGACTATACGAACAAGTATATCCATTGCACGAATAATATCGCAGCGTTCTTTCACATTCATCTATACCACCCTTTCTCAAATGAACATGTTCTGTGTATGAGTAGCAATCTATCCTGTGCTTTCTCTATTTCAGAAAGACAAAGCAGATCCTCAACAACTATATTATATCACATATTACGTAATATGTCAATTGAGTGTTTAAGCATATTACGTAAAATGAAAATTGCCTCTTTTCGGTAAAATTAGGCACTTTCACATATTGCGTAAAATAACAATTCATGATATACTAAAGAGAATAGAGCGGAGGCTGAGCATATGGAAAAAAAAGAACAAATTGATTACCAAAATCGGTATATTGCTGAAAAGTATGACCGTTTCACGGCAACTTTTCCTTCTGGCAAGAAAGAAGTTTACCGCAAGTATGCAGAATCACTTGGGGAAAGTCTGAATGCGTTGATTAACCGGTTACTGGAGGAAGAAATCATGAAATCACAACAGACGGAAATTTAATTCAAGATTTTAATTCAGCATATGAAAACTATTTGGCACACTTAATCGTTGCTGCTACCCTGAAACGGGCGGAATACAATGCTACACCTAGCTAACTGTTACTGCAGCTTATTATTGACTGATACGTAATCAGGCTCATCATGTGAAGGTGAGCCTGATTATTTAACCGGGTATGTCTTATATTATGCTCTTACGTTTATTTATTCTTTTCCGTCACCTAGTTGAATATCCATTTCAGTATACAGTTCCTCGATTTCCTGAATAATATCTCTTCTTAGTTTTGAAAGTGTGTTCTCATGATCTTGTCCGTCATCGCTCTCATCATAACCGTAAAGGAACCAATACAAATCTTTGTCAATCTGATTGTCATTTAGTAATTTCTTTGCTGCAACGATATAATCGTTTGAATAGTAGATAATGCTTCTCCAATACAGATCTCTGACCAGATTCTTATGAAGTGCGTATACTCTCTCCAGTTGAAATACATCACAATCTCCCTGGATCATACTTTGTATCTCTTGGCCGACACTATCAGCAGTTTTCAATTTAATCATAAAATTAGCATCAGTTCTGCCTTGTATAAGTTTTATTTTTTCGAGAAGAGATGCTTCTGTATAAAACTGTGCATGATTCTGAAATCCAATTTCATAAGGGTATGTTGTACGTGTTTGTTTTGCCCCTTTGAATTTGGAATTACAGGTGTTGCAGGCAGGAATCAGATTAAACAAAGACAGTGCAAACATTGGGAATAAGGATTTAATATGGTAATGATCCAGATCGGCTGTTGTTAAAATCTCACCATCTTCGCTGAGTGCATTTGCAATATAGTTTCGGTCACAATATGGGCACTTTACCACGGAGATATACTCTAAGATAGTTTCGCGGTGAGGCTTAATCCAATCCTCGTAATTGAAAATCATTTTCAAGGGTTCCTGATATGTTTTTTTCAGAGCATTTTGAAAATGAAGGCGATTGTTATTGCTTTGATGATTATTAAAGTATTCATCCACATAATACGAATTGTACAGAATAAGTAAAATCAGGTTTCCGCACCCCTGCTGCGTCGAAAGATACTGTATTAGATCAGAAGTGCTCTTAACAGATGATAAATGATGATTTTTCATATCTTTCGTACATTGTGTGATAGCACCATCTATTTCATCCATAAGCTGAATATACGGAGCATAAAGATTTGACAGTTCAACTTCTTTTCGAGTGCCGCGCAGAAGGATCTTTAATCTTTCATCGTCCCATTGTATTGTGGCATTTTTTAGTTGAATTAGATGTGTCAGTTCCAAAAAATAACGAACTATTGTCAATGTCCCATTATTTTTTACATTCTGGGACTTTACTTGCGCATCTTTTTCTATTTGCAGATAGGCCTTTTGGATTTTAGCTATCATCTTCTTAGCGTATTCATCCGCCCACTCTGCTGCAGCACCGCTATTATCAGCAGAAAGCACTCCTGCAAAGCCAAACGGCCATTTAAGCTGATTCATTCTTCGTACTCCGTTCAAGTGTCTTTTAGATTCGCATTTTCTTCAGATAGTCTCTGATTTTCCTGCTCTAACTGATGAATACGCTGAATCAATTCCGACTCGGTCATAGATTGTTCAGGAAGACTATACTTTCTTTTCTGCTTGAGATATTCCCTTGTGAGAAATGAACGCATGAATTTGTCACCTATTATGGTCAAGCGTTCTTCTATCCATTTATCATTTTCCGGTTTATAGTCTTCAATCTTTTCTGTAAGATCTTGAATTACCTGAGCTGCAAACGAGCCTACACAGCCGTCATTAAGAAAAAAAGATCGGTTGTATAAGGAATATATATTTGCGGCAAACGTTTCATCAAATTGCGATTGTTCTCCTCCAACAAGGACGGTGTTCTGTTTGGGCACATCCGAAAGCATGATTGGAGAGTGTGTTGTCAGAATAATGTGAACATGAGTGGTGCTATATACGCTTTCTATGAATTGTATGAGCGATTCAATCAGTTGACTTTGCCATTTCGGATGCAAATAATCATCAATTTCATCCAATAATAAAATGGCATCATCTTCGGATTTTTCTCCTTGATCAGTGTCAAACAAATAGTGTGTGCCGGTTTTCTCATCATAAGCGCACTTACTGTAAAGCCTAGCCATAATATTCAAGAATGATTGCTCTCCTGAGGATAATCCCCATGAAAAATATAAGAAATCATGAAAATCTGCGACTTCCTTGTACTCACTAAAAAATTGCTGAATATCATGAGGAATACTATCCTTAGGTAAGTCCTCTTCCACTGTGGATCGAATCTCGGTCGGGATTATGAAGAATGGATCAGAATGAGTTGGAAATGGATATAGTGGGTTTATCTTCGTCATTTCGTTAGATAAGCTATCAATATATTCAAGAAAGCGTAAATATTTATCCCGATATGGTTGCATTATTAGATTCTGTGGATCCCCCCAAAAAGTCTCATCTTCAAAAAATGTCTGTACACTTTGAAAAACAGTTTTTTGACCGGAATGTAGCATATGGTTTAGTAAACTTATATCTGGTTGATCAACCGTATATCCAATTCGATAAATGGCATTCAGAAATAATGCCTTTGCACAATATTCTCTAAATGCTTCTATATTATTTTCAGCATGTATAGTCAGGAAACGCATTATTATGTAGGTCCAATCACCGCTATCAAGGATATCCCCCCATTTTTTTCTGCACCACTCATTAAAAAATTTCTCTTCAAACAAGAAACTCGCAGTTACAAACGGAGGATATCTTAAGGAAAAGCTTTTAATTTGTTCACTAAAACTTTGGATAAATGTAATCTGTTTGTTAAATTCTTCCTGAAAGAATAAAACTACACGATCATGTCCGGATTTCTCATCGCCGCTCTTTGTTTTATATAGTAACTTAGGCGTCGATAAATCATCATTGCCCCTTGGTTGGCTATAGTGAAATTGATCCAAATGAGCAGAATAGTATATACAACGTGTTCTTTCAGCAGCATGATATTCTTTGATGTTGCTGATTTCGAGATTATTATATGTTGAACCCAGTCTCAATCCTTCTTCGCTGAATAGATAATCAGCATAATATTTGGTTCCATCGAAAGAAATAGCGATACAGTCATCCGGGAACCTTCCATATCGCCTTGTAAAAACGTCTTTGATTAGCCTTAAAAGTGTAGTCTTTCCGGCACCATTTCGTCCAACGACACAAGTAATGTCTATTTGTTTACTATGGAAGCTCTCGATATAATTCAGATTTGTTTCCAAACATTCAATCTGATGTAGTTCTTCATTGTAGTGAAATTTGACACGATTAGTGAAATTCACTTCATAGTTCTTTAAGCACTTATATTTTTTTACCCAGATATATTGGATTACTAAGCCCATCGTCATCATGCCTCCTTATACTGCGTATGCACGCTGCTTTTCAGATAAGATAATAACATATTCATTGTATCATAATAAGAATCCATAGTCAAGGGTATATGCCGGAATAACGACCATAGCAACAGCAATACCGAACCGTAACGCACTATGCCGGATAAAAACGCACTGGTTTCAGCGCAGGAGCATCCATCCTTCACACCCGACACAAATGAATTTTTGAGCCGAAAAGTCCGTTCATCTCTAATAATAGCGAGCCTAATCAAGATGAAAAAGGCGAAGGCAACGGAAGGCACCCGATGCTTTCGCCTGTTTTCAAAGTTGACACTTGTGTCAACTTATAGATATAGAGCTACGTAATAAGGCTCAAAGCAAATTGTCAATTAGCAGCTTTATTAGGTACTTAGCAGTCTCCTGATCCAACTGCAGCGATTGACTGATTTTTTCAGGTTGCTGTCTTGTAGCTTTTCCATAGGTATCAATTTGAAAATACTTTTTTCCGTCCTCCTCAAAAACCGTATATGTAGCGCGAACTTCGGTGTGTACGCTATTGCGCTCTTTATCTTCACGCGTGAGATTCGCTTCGTTAAGCAATGCCATTATAATCTCTCCTTATTGAATCCGCTAGCTTTTTAAGCTGCTCATCAGACACTTCACATTCCCAAATGACGATCACGCGCCATCCCATTGATTTCAGCTTCTGGTAATGCTCGGAATCTCGTTTCACATTACCGTCGATCTTCTTGTTCCAGTAATCGGTGTTGCTTTTAGGCATAACAAACCTTGGACAATTATGTTTATGCCAGAAACAACCGTTTACAAATACTGCGGTTTTATACTTTGGCAGTACAATATCCGGTTTGCCGGGGTATCGCTTGTCATTTTTTCGAAAGCGAAATCCGCATTTGTGCAAGTATGACCGTACCCGCACCTCCGGCTTTGTATTGTTCGACCTAATACGAGACATATTGTAGCTGCGAACTTCTTTCGAATGATTATCTGCCATCGTTGTCCTTCTTTAGCAATTCTTTAACTTGCTTTGCGATTGCTTTCGCCATAATCGGCGGAACTGCATTTCCAACCTGCTGATACTGCTGATCCTTTGAGCCGTAGAATCTAAAGCTGTCCGGAAATGTTTGCAGCCGAGCGGCCTCTCGAATACTGATTGCACGGTCTAATCTGGGGTGTATCCACATGGACTTGCGGACGTTAACCACTGTTCCGCACGGTTCCTGATAATTCAATCTAAGATAGATGGTGTTTTGTGTCCTCTTAGGGTCTGTATAGGTATTAGACTTCATTTCCTCCGACAAAGCATGAAAGTTTTGCCCTTCTCTGATTGCTTTGAATCGGGATAATGCCGTCGGAGTAGTTTTTGTCACAATATGATTCCAAATAACGGCTGAATCTCTTAACTTATACAGAGGCCCGGTTCTGACCTTAACAGCAGGGACAGCACCATGATCCTCAGCAATGTCATCAACTGTTGAGACCTTTTCGAGATCGGCGATCGCATCCTCCACTTTAGAATAATCCTCTGGCTTAACTTTAGGCGCAGGAAGATCAGGCTCCTCGGAAATGCCTCTTTGAACACCAATAATAACAAACCTCATTCTTTTTTGCGGTGCTCCGTAATTAGCTGCGCAAAGCACATCGGATTTCAGCGCGTAATTATATGTATCAGACTGAAGTATCTTTGACAAATACTCAAATACGGCGAATGTACGCACAGAGATTTTTAATCCGCACTCAGTATTTACATCATCAATAACAATATGATTAGTGAGGATTTCCTTCATTCGGCTTAACATTCGCTGAATCATAAGAGCGGGTTCAATTGATTCACGGATCTTCGCAAGGTTCAGGGTTTGTTCAAAATAATTCAAAATGCATTTGCATGCCCGAAGTGATTCACACACAATAGGATTATCGGAATTAGCCTCAGCTGAATTAAAATAAGACGTGATTGCTTTATAAATCCTGCTTTTATGCTTTTCTAATGTGGTTTGAAGTTTTGCCGCGTTTTTGGAGAACTTATAGATAACTCTTAATTCTGTCTGGAGAGCATCCGGCCATTCATACTGTTCGATTTTTTCAAGGTCGCCGATATACGCCTCAGCACCTTCAAAATAGAACTGTTCGTCCAGTAAAATCAGCGAGTCGTCACGGGTTTCTATTCCATAGCGCTCAACCGCCTCCACGTCGCCCTGTTCCAAATAGAATCGGTGGACATCCGATTTCAGCATACTGACGTTTTCCATGACAAACGCTTTAGGCCGCAGCTCAGTGATTGCCCGAATATATTGTTTAACCAATTTATTATTCAGATTTATAGCAGCATACCTTTGTCTGTTAGCATTTGAAAAGCCTTGGCAGGGCGGACCGCCAATTACAACATCGATAGGACCGTATAGCCGTTGTATTTCTTGATAATCGGCAGTACAAACATCGCCGTATACATCTGTCCCCGGATGGTTTTTTCTATATGTCTCCTGCATATATGGGTTGTTCTCAAATGCAGCCCGTATATTAAACCGTATATTTCCCTTTATTTGCTTAAAACCTAAACTCAAGCCTCCGGCTCCGGCAAACAGATCAACAGTGTTATATTCTTTTATTTTTTTCTTTTCAGACGCAGATTGATTTCTCTTTGACTTCTTACTCATCCTTAAATCCTTCGTTTCTTGCTTTTTCAAGAAGTGCAAGCAATCTCTTGCTTTCTACAGAATTTGGCAGTTTCAATGGTATTTGGCAGGCTTTTTTCAATGCTTGCTGATCTCTCATTTCAATCAGACGATGCATAACTGCAAATTCTGTGAGCTTTTTCCAGAACTCTGCCGGGTATTTTACTACTTCCGCTTCAGCATTGATATCGTTTGTCATGCGCTGGTCTTTTTTTGCCTGCTTTTCAGCAGCTTTCGCTAATCCGTTATCCGTAAGGCAAATTTCAAGTTCTTCCGGCAAGGAGATCGAGAGCTTCTTTACGCCATCCCAGCACTCTTGCTTTTTACACCACTGTGTAACGTTAATAATACGCCGCTCAGGATCAGTAATCTGGAAGAATACTTTTTCTGAGATTTCCAGAAGGCACTTTTGGACTATTTCCGGCAAATCTTGTTTATTCCAAATCAAAATTAAATCGAAATCATTTCCGGGGAACTGCTTAATAACAAGATGATGGAATAGTGCAATGGTATAGTAAATGATGTTTGCACGATAACCGCCTTCATACCACGGCAGCTTAGGAATTTGCTTCTCTAAGAATTGGAACATCAACAAAAGCGCAGCAGTTGACTCGAAGTATCGCTCATTAAACTTCGTGTCGTCTTTCTCCCACATATCGTCAATCCATTCGGCAAAAGCATTGAAATTGGTCTGCGCACCGCGGCTAACCGTATGGGGGTTCATAAGCCATGTATTCTGCACTTTCGCTAAGTCGGTCTTTTTTATAACCTTGTTTTTAGGGTGCTGAAGCGCAAATTGACGCTTTTTAGCAGGGGTAAGATGCATTTGTTCCTGCAAATACTGACCTCTTGCTCGTTCGTAGAACCATTTGGTTTCGTATTGAGCTCCATCTGTTGCGGGAGCAAACAGTCTTCTGGATATAGTCTCCATTCGCCTGTGGAATGGGTGGCTGGCAAAGAAATCGGCATCGCTGACCTTATTCTGGCTGTTGGATGATCTGGAAATATTGCGAATTAGGGTATCTGTGTCATCCTGTGACGCAGTTGCAGCAATTTCAGTCAGCTTCATTTGCACGAATACTTCGTCGAGCTTCGCTTTATCTCTGAATCTGGCGTTTGAGATCGACGCTGTAGTCTGACCTCCGTTAATGATCTGAAAATCCCGCGCAAACGTTATAAATCTGCCATGATCGGTATCTTCGACCTTCACATCCAGTGCAGTCGCAGAAATACCATTATTGAAAGCAAAAAACATTTTCGGTTCTTTCAGCAGCGTAGTGCGGATCTGTTTGTTCACGGCGACTTTTGTCGAAAGAAAAGAACGAACATTTCCTTCGAGCAAGCGGCTGCCATATTTATCATAAATGTCAGCTAATACACATCCCGGAATAATGCCTAAATAGCTGGTATAGTTTTCAGAAGCCGCACTGCTGGCCTCAATACAGGGAATTCCTTCCTCGCAAAAATCCAGAAAGTTGAGCTCTACAACCTGTCGGCTCAGATCCGAGCAGCAAACTCGGTATAGTCTCTCAATATCCCAGATTTGCCCTTCAACCGGCAGATCTTCATAGTTATCGAGTTCGATGCTCTTGATTAATGAGCTCATGTCTGCATCAGTAAAAATCAGCAGCTTAAATTTTCGTATCCGTGTACTGTTGTAGCGCATGAGGTCAATCAAATCCGCACAAGGGGTGCTCATCTCAATTTCTTCATGGAGTTTTGATTTGAGCGCCATGTCGATAAATAGTCTGAGCTGTCCAAACAGGCGGTTAGCGGCAGCATTCGTGATCGTGCTGTCTTCAAACGAACCGCTGTAATCAGCAATAATTAAGTAAAGCGTATTATCGAATTCGTCGAAATTATAGCCGTCTACTCGATACTTACGATTGCTCTTAGTACCTGTATAAAATGATGGCTGAAAATCTGACAGCACTTCTGAATCGATTAAGTACTGTGCCATTTCATTAACGAATGCGGCACATGATCCCTCACCGGAAACAGCAGCTGCTGCTTTCACTCCCGTGAGAAAATCCTGCTTAAATTCCAGCGAATCCATTATAACGCCTCCTTACTTTTTCCATTGAGCCAGACTTGATAAACTGATAGAATAGCTGCATTGTGTAATCGGGGCAGGCAGTGATGACCGCTTTATACGAGGAAAACTGCTAGTCACACTATATGCCTCTGTGCCGGCGATGTAATAATATTGCTGATCATACTCTGGTAAATCCATATATCCTGCATTGCTCAGCTTTGCATGGAAAGCATCCGCAGCAGCGTAATTGCTTTGCAGCAGAGATAATACCGATTCAACCATTTTTTTGAGCGTAACGCCGTTTGGCTTCGTATCGGCACACTTGTCGGCTCGAACTACAATCAGTTCTCCAACCTCATCATTGTCCAGCTGTTCAATAGAGGAAATGCTGATTTCAACAGAAGACAAGCCTGTGGTCTTGATCTCGTGCCATCCATCTTGATACTGAAAGTCCTGATCAGCACCTTCCGGTCCAACCCAGCCAGCCACAGCATCTGTCGGATTCATTCCGGAGTGAAGTTTGCTTCGCAAATAATAGAGTTCTCCGATCAGTCCTTTTTGTGCGGCGTTGCTCATCAATGCGCTGCGCTGATGCTCAAGCAGCTTAATCCATTGCCTATATCTTCCGATCACGCGAATAAGCGCATTTGCTGGAGTTTGTTCGGTGCTGGAATAGCGAATAATATCGCCGCACATTGCTATATATACTTCCTCCATTTCTCTGGAGACAAGTATAAAGGCAATTGCATACTTTCCGTCTTGACGCTGTGCGCAGTTAAACACAATACTTTTCAGCGATTCTACATTTTTGACAGGCGAATCACTGATAAGAATTACTGCTTTCTGTGTCGGCGCATAGTAACCTACATACCATTCCAACGGATGCTGGACAGACAGCTGCACAGTTGAGCCGTTATACGGCTGAACACGATTCCATGCCTCATGAAGCTGTTTTTCATAATCATTCATCATCGTAATCCTCATCAGGTGTGATCCAGTTCTCCAACTCGATCATATTGGCCATGTAAGTAACAGTACGATTGCCTTGTCTGTTTTGCGGAATACCAACACCGATGGCATATAGATACTTCGGTACTTGATACGCCGGATCATCAGAATCAATCACATCGCCAACCTCAATGATGTGCAGCATGAGAATAGGCGGACGCTTTTCAATTAAATACGCAGAATCAGGGACATTCTTCTTTTCTGTTGTGTTCCTGAAATCATTGGCCGCTTCTTCAATTTCCTCTTTTGTTAGGCCTATTTTCGTGCAGCCGCCGGATCCGACTCTCACCTTTGTGCCGTTGATGTAAATGCTTCTGTTCTTGACAGACACCTTTCTCCTTGCTGTATGGGAAAGGACGATCTCTGAATCTCCGCATTGCAGGGGTTCGGAATATGCAGCGCCTTCACCGCTGGAAATCAGAACTACATCCCATTCATCGCCGGAATGATAGGTTTCCGTATACTCTGCCAGTGCACGTCCATTAAAGCTGAGGTGCCACGGATGTGTTTCAAAGTCTCGGAGAAATTGTGCGACAGCGGTGCCGGATACATGCTCCCAAAAGTAATGACCATGCGTCCGTTCAACATCGGAAGGCAGCCTTGTTCCCATATCATCCAGATTCGCAATAAATGCTTTGAAGACTTTTTTGTTTTCTTCAAGAATGACCGGTGCCGATTTTAAGCGCGGTGTTTCCAACAAATGGCCGGAAACAGATACAGGCTGATTCAGTTGAGTAGCAGTACGCATTTTGTTGCGGGCAGTAACGATCAGTGTGCCAGGATCCTGCCGTACTTTCAAGCCAAAGTCACGAGGTGTCTGATGCGCATTTCGCATAGCAGCGATCTCATCTTTCAGTTCCTCGGCAGCTCTTGTGATTTGCCCATACCAATCCATCGCATCCAGCGTCAGCCAGATTTTTACAAGGTCACCATAGTTGGGCCGATACCCAAACCAGCGCCCCATTTGCATGAGTGTATCATACATCTGCGTATTGCGGCAGAAATACGAAACACACAGTCCTTCCAAGGTCAATCCTCTGGACATACTATTTCCGCCAACGGCGATTACGCGCAGTCCATCCTCAATGTGAGCATAATAGTCCAAGCTGGCAGCACCTGTTTTGCTGTTTACAGCGCGAACACAAACGGGTTCCGCAGCTTCCCATAAATAATCATGCAGGATAGTCTGCCATGAAGCACCAGAAATCGAGGACAGTCCATACTTATCCCATATCTCATGGAGCATATGAATATGACGCAGCTGCTCTGCTTTGTCAAGCGGCAATTTTGAATAGTTTCGCAATTCAGATTGAACTCGGACCAGCCATTCATTATAGATCTCTGCGATTTGCCCCTGAACATCGGTATAATGGCTCACATGTACCATCATTGTGCGATGTGTGCCTCTGTCTTCACGATAATCACGAATAGCATTTACCAGCAGGAAGTAATATGCTGCTTCATACATATCTGCCGGCAGATCATCGACAATCAAGTCCTTTTTGTGCTTTGCTGGAATAT
The DNA here is from genome assembly GCA_946540705.1 of uncultured Ruminococcus sp. Lineage (GTDB taxonomy): Bacteria > Bacillota > Clostridia > Oscillospirales > Ruminococcaceae > Firm-04. The sequence goes on from CAMNJD010000424.1 coordinate 22,223, forward strand.
ATAACTCTTTGGCATCCTGATCGATTTCCTCAAGCATAAAGCTGGAATCACTGTTTTCACCAAAGATTCGCTCCGCACCAATATAATTGGTCGGCGGCTTCAATGTATAGATAAAGTCAGCCGGGAATAGATCTTCGTCAATTGTTGGATCAATGAAAATATTTGCAAAAGGCGTCGCGGTAATACCGAGGTATGTTACGCGCTGGAACATACCTAACAGCGTTCGAATACTTGCGTTAATAGCTGTCGGATCAGAATCCGCATCTTTGGTGTTGACGGATGCGTTATCTGCTTCATCATCAATCAGCAGCAGCGGAAGATCTGCTATCTTGCCGTTCGCATTCAAAGTGTTATTCTTTTTCAGCCAAGTAATCAAGTTGTTCAGAATACGCTTGTTTTTCTTTATTACAAGCAAAACCGGACAATTGACACTATCGAGACTGAGGTTATTGCTGCGCAGAATGCCGCTGTCAAAATCTTTGCTCACAGAAGTAAATGAAGCGATCTTTTTGGAGGCATCCGCAGGCCCGCTGTACTTTCCAACGCCGACAGGGAAGTTTTTAGCTTCTTCTGCGGCTTTGGGATCCAGAAAGTACTCACTCTTTCTTCCTGCAAATTCTGCATCCAATCGTTCCTGCGTCTGCTGACGCAGGTTTTCCATCATACCGGCAAGCACAATAATCAAACGGTAGCCGGTATCAGCAGCCTTATTGCAGATGGCAGTGTAATTTGCGGTTTTTCCAGACTGCACATCACCTAGTACCAGTCCTCTAATTGAAAAAGCCGCCTGCGAAGGATCACCGCAAAGATCAAGGATTTCCTCTGCGACTTGGCTTAATGAAGCAGTGACACGCGGATTCCAATGTTTCGCTTCTTCAAGATAGCGCTTATAGCGGTTCCAAAAGTAGAAATCGAACTGCGATTTTTTGGCCGGCAGCCACGATTGATGACCGTTATTGCGGTCTTGAATAAAAACACCGATGTCCATCTGAACGGCTATACGTTCTCTTAAACGCCGTTTAATTCCTTCAAATTCTTCGTCGGAAACAGCATACATTGCAGAAAGCACGCTGCGAAGCTCTGCTGTCTTTTCATAAAACTCTGTTTCTGTAGGAGGAATGGTAGGATATGCCGAATTAACACCAGCAGAAATCATATTTTCAAGGATATCGCACTCGTTTGTACTCATATTCCCAGCTCCTTTTTTACTGCTTTAACTACACTCGGATAGTTGACATAGGGCTCTATTGTTTCAAGTGCTTCCAAGAAACGTATTTTTGCATCCTGAGAGCTCTGAACAGCCAGTACATCCCGCAGCATCTTTAAGATTTCTTTATCGGTAAATGCCTGATCATTCTTGATTTGCTCGTCATTATTCAAGTCGATATACAATTGGTTTAATGGAAGTCCGGACTCAATCATACGAAGTATATTTTCGATCAAGTTGGAAGCTGACTCAGGGTGTTCCCGAACCTGCTCTAACAGCGGGTGGTCGCGGTTTATCTCGTAATAAAACCCGCCTTTTGCTGCTTTCATTCGATTCCAGATATGCACTTTGGAATCGTCAATTTCCTTTTTTCCGCGAAATTCCCACGTTCTTTTACTTTTATCTGCTATCTTTTCTATAATCAATTCAAGATTTTTCCTTACCTCAGCCGGAGGAAGTGCAGATGATTTTTTAATATCCAGTGTCCAGAGATCGTCCAGCGTATTGGGAATATCCACCTGAATACGCGCAAGCTTGGACAAATCTCCCTTTCTCATCATACGAAACCACGTTCCCCATACAAGCAGTCGCTTATTTCGATAGACATAGAATCCCTGCTGCTTGCGCAAACCGTCCTTTCCGCCAAGATGCTTTATTTCCTCAGCAGTCATTTTCGAGATATGAGGGAGGATATACGGACGGACAATAATTTTTTCACCTTGAATTCGGATAATTTCATCATCCATAGGCCGCTGGCTCTTACCGGGCAAAAACGGATCAAAAGGATTGACCTTTTCATTGTTAATATTTATTTTAAGCCGTTTGATACCTGTTTCTCCAGATAAATAGCGGTGAAATACCAGCGAGATATGTTCTCGAACACCGTCAATCTTTCGACCCAGTGTTTCTTCAAAATTGATTTCCCCTGCTTTGAGTCTATCCAGGTTTTGCCATACAATGAGAGTGCCGGATTCATAAGCACATAAATCATTGAAATGCGGGATATCCTGTGCTTCGTCTGCATCAAGTACTATTAAGGACCATTGTCCCGTCTTTGCAACATGATCAATATCCCACCTTCTGGCCTCAACAGTTTCTCCCTGTTTGGATATAACTGTAAGGGTTCGGCATTGTGACAGTGATGCCGTTTTCAAACCCAGCCCGAACCGTCCTAAATCGGTCTTATCCCGAAGCTCCAGTGGATTCCTGCTTCCATACTGCATAGCTAGATCGATTTGCTCTGTATTCATGCCGGAACCATTATCCAAAATGGCAATATATGCTTCGCCAATCGGATAAAAGAATATGTCAACATTTTGGGCAGATGCAGCGATACTATTATCTATGATATCCGATATAGCCGATTCAAGCGAATAGCCGATGGCACGTGTGGATTCAATTAGAGTAGGTGCATACGGCGGCAGATCTATTGTTCTCATCCTGCTCCTCCTTTCCGTTGTTTTGACCATAATTATTCTATTATATTATATCATATTTAGCACTACGTGTCAACGGTTTGCTGTAATTCTATCATAGAGTTTCATCTAACACTTGGCTCAGAATTATCATTTCTGAACTATGGCTGCTTTCGGCTGCATATTAAAGGTTGTCAGTCAGAATATCTTCTGCTACATTGATAATAGGTTTCTTTAGTGATTTCGCATATTTCACCGCACGGTATGCACCGCCGCTCATATGTTGTATGCAGCAGATTACTAGATCAGAGCGTTCTGCCATTATTCGATTGCGAATTGTGATCGCTGATTTATAGTATGCGCCAGCTGATTCTTCGCAAACCTCGACCTCATCATAATAGTTGAGAAAGCTATTCCGGTTTTTTCGGTATTCCGCTCGATCATACGGCAGTACGAGCGTCAGGGCAGTATTTCCATATTCATAGGAGCGTATTGCTTTTTTGATCGCAGATGAAGCCACAGTATCGAAATTGCCGTCCCGTCCGACAAGAAACTCAATGTACTCCTTTTGCACAATTAGTCTTCGCAGTATATAATCCAGCCTTGCTTCAATCTCAAATGGATTCTCTATTTGCCGATGCCCGAAAAAACAAACTGTAAATGTCTCCATGGAAGCACCTCCGCGCATTATTATTCTCATTATAACGCAATATATGCTGTATGTCAACGCTTTTTATAGCTTATTATTTGCGTCGAAATGACCTATAATATTGTTTGGGACGGTGATTCGCATGGATATTGCTAAGAGAATGAAGGCTGTTAGACAGTCAAAGCAAATCAGCGTATATAAGCTGGCACAAATGTCAGGGATTTCGGAAACGCACATTAGAGATCTGGAGCGCGGTGATCGAAATCCATCATTTGATACACTGAGCAGGCTCGCAGAACCGATGGGCATCACGCTGTCCGAACTGTTCAATGATTCCGAAGAAATAGCCTACCTTAATGCGGCTGAGAAAGAAATGCTGGATTGCTTCCGGATGCTTCCGCAGGAAACGGCTAATCGATTGTTAGATTTCATGAAGACACTTATTTAAATATCAGCAGCGGCTCTCTGACATCATACAGAGAGCCGCTGTGAATATGTCTACGGATAAATAATTAAACCGGCAGAGCGCAGTGCTCTGCCGGTTCTACTATATTATAAAGAATCAGTATCATCAGTATTTGATTCAGTTGGGTCAGAATCGCTTGTTGCCGCAAAATCAACACTAACTAGTTCAGACGACGGAACATCAAAATGCTTTTGATCTTTATGGAGCACCGGATCATCTTGTACATTAAAAGAACGTCCTTCTGCCCTATCGGAATCAACGTAACTGCCTATCATACTCATGGCAGCATATGGTTCTGGAAAGTGGACCAAAGAAAACGGAAAATAATCTTTCCATTCCTGATACTGTTCCTTGGTAAGCTCTCCGTCTTTATATTTTTGGAATTGTTCAGCCCATTCTTTCAGATATTTGTTGAGATCAGAAAAAGGCGCAGATAAAACAACTTGCCCGTCTTGCAGACTTGGTTCCAATTCAAAGAGTTCTGCTATTTCAAATAGTACTTGCATCGCATCCTCGATACCAGCAAGATGTCTTGCGCGAAGAACGCTCGGTCTCGCACCGAGTGCGGCGGCAATATTTCTTAGCTTTTCCTCGCTTACACTGCGGATACCTAGTTCATATTGCAGCATGGATGCTTCTGAAATGCGAAATGGCTTTCCTAAAACTTTCGCGGGGATTTGACGATGCGTCCGTAATCTGCGGATTTTTCTGCCGGTCTCATTCTGAATATCCTGAACCGGAACAATCGCTTGCTGGAAGTCTTTTTTATCCATAATTCACCTCGGAAGAATGATTTTGAAAAAAAATAGAGTTTTTTTCTATAGATCTATTGACTTTTTGCGATAGATATGCTATAATGGTCTCAACGCATTACGAGGTCGTAATGTGCGAATCCAAGATAGCAAAAACAGGAGGTACTAATTATGAGCAGAATGAACAAAACAAATCAAATGGACCAGCCGAACAAGTCTTTCTCAAGCCCGCCCGAATGCTTGACCATCACCGTGGATGACGCAGCCACCATCTTGGGCATAAGCAGGTCAAGTGCGTATGCACTGGCAGAGCAGGCATTCAAAGAGCACAAATGGTTCAAGGTTTTGCGAATTGGCAAAAGCTACCGGATTTTGCGCGAGTCTTTTTTCAGCTATATTCTGGATGGAGTGGAGGTGTCTGCATAATGGCTATGATTATCCCCAAACGCCGAAAAAAAGGCACAGTCTACTATATCGTGCAAACATTGCTCGACGAAAACGGAAAACGCAAGCAGCATTGGATTCCCTGCGAATCGGCACGGGATGCGAAACTCCTGCTGACTGAGGTTGAAGATGCAGAAAGCCGCAATGAACAGTATGATTTGCCGGATATTTTCAAGGATCTGCGCACCGGTATGGCGGTACGGGTTCCCACTGTTCCAGAAACTGATTTGACCGTTGAGCGACTTGTCAAAGACTACATTGAGCATCACAGCAAAGTCGGCTATTGGGAAGCAGCAACGCGCAGCGGTGTCGAATCGGTGGCTGCACATTATATCTATCCGTTTATCGGTCACTGGAAGATCGCTTCGGTAAAAGCCCGAAATGTTCAGGAATACTACAAGATGCTTCTGACTCAACGAACAGCACGTGTTTCCAAAAACACCGGAAGCGAATTCGTCAGCCCACGCACCGTGCGTGAGGTGCACAAGATTCTTCGTCCAGCTTTCTCATATGCCGTGAAACAGGGATATCTGGAATCAAATCCGACGATCGAGACGGAGCTGCCGCGTATTGAAAAGTTTGAGCGGGAGCAGTGGACGGAAGCTGAGGTTCAGAAGGCATTTCAAGTTTGCAAAGATCCTGAATTGCTCCTGATGATGAAAGTCATGTTCTGCTGCTGTTTAAGAACCGGCGAGCTGCTTGGTATTACGGTCGATGCATTGCATCTGCATCCGCATTCAGACAACAGGCCGTATTTAGAGGTCAAGCAGGAGCTTGCACGACTGAAAACAGAACATATCGAACAGACGAAAACGACGATCTATAAAGTATTTCCGCCGCTTGGTCCGGGCCAAAAGACCTCGATGGTGCTGAAAAAGCCCAAAACGAAGTCCAGTGTGCGTAAAATCTATCTTCCGCGCAGTCTTGCCAAAGAACTGGATCAGTATTGCACGAAGCGTCATGCAGTTCTGAAAGAAAACGGTTATCCTGATTACGGCATGGTATTCTTTCTGGACAACGGCAGGCCGATCAGCGGCGATGTGATCGTAAAGCGCTTCAAGGCTTTCATCAAGGAAAACAATCTCCGTCCGGTTGATTTATACTCGCTGAGGCATTCGAGCGCAACCTTTAAGCTCCGCAAATCCGGAGATATCAAGGCAGTTCAGGGCGACATGGGCCACACGGATAGTACGATGCTGCTCAATACCTATGCTGCCATCGCAGACGAGGCGCGTCAGAAACTTGCCGATGAAACGGAGCTCATGCTGCTCAAACTGACCCTGGACGAAAATGAAGATGACGGACAGCAGACGACAGAAAAAACCAGCGGTAATGACACGGACAGCACGGACTGATGGCGGATCTGCTGGCGCATTTCGCTTTTCCGAACCGGCAAACTGCAATTTGCTGGCGGATTTTCAGACCGGTTTCACAGACTGCAATCTGTAAAATGCTGACAAATGTCGGCGGCTTCATTCGCCGCCCGCTCTCCATCTACCATTTGCAGCAACAGCGAAAACGCACATATTTATGAGCGTTTTCGCTGTGCTAAAGCGTCCCAGACAGGGTTCGAACCTGCGGCAACCCGCTTAGGAGGCGGATCCTCTATCCAGCTGAGGTACTGGGACATATTTGAAAAACAACAGAATAGGGCGATAGGTCAGTCGGATGCTTAGGAGGCGAACCCTCTATCCTACTGAGGTACCGGGGCAAACTGCGGCTGCGGAAGCGGGATGCTCCCGCAGCCGATATCTTATTATAGCACATTTGCGGCTGAAGGTCAAGAGGAACTTTGCGTGTTTACTGCTGCTCCAGCACCTTAAATGCCTCTCTGAGGTTTGAGACACCGGCAAGCCGGATGGTATAGCGGTTAGTCTGAAGCGAACGGAGGGTCTGCTTCGGGAGGATGCAGAGGGTAAAGCCGAGGCGCTCGGCCTCCTGAATGCGCTGTGCGGCATTGGAGACACTGCGCAGCTCCCCGCCGAGGCCGATCTCTCCAAAGGCGATCACGGTTTCGCCGATCGGCTTGTCCATCATCGCGGAATAAAGCGAGAGCGCAACTGCAAGATCTCCGGCGGGCTCATCCAGCCGGAATCCGCCGACTATATTCAGGTAAACGTCAAGTGCGCCGAAAAAGAGCCCATAGCGCTTTTCGAGCACCGCGAGCAAAATATACACCCGGTTATAATCAAAGCCGGTCGCGGTACGGCGCGGCGAGGAAAGCGTGCTCTTTGCACAGAGCGCCTGGATCTCCGCGAGGATCGGCCGGCTGCCCTCCATCATGCAGCAGACGCAGGTTCCGGAGACACCCATCGGCCGTCCATCCAGCAGCATGGCTGACGGATTCTCAACCTCCGAAAGCCCGGTATCGCGCATCTCAAAGACGCCGATCTCATTGGTCGAGCCAAAGCGGTTCTTGACCGCCCTGAGCACACGCACGCTCTGATAGCGGTCCCCCTCGAAGATCAGCACCGCATCAACGATATGCTCCATGACCTTCGGGCCGGCGATCGCGCCCTCCTTTGTCACATGCCCGACCAGAAACACCGGAATCTCCTTTGCCTTTGCGGTCTGCATGAACAGGGTTGTGCATTCGCGCACCTGCGGCACGGAGCCGGAGCCGGAGGACAGCCCGTTGATATGCATGGTCTGGATCGAGTCGATAATCACAACATCCGGCTCGGACTGCATGATCGTGTCGCAGACTGATTCGGCATCGTTGACGGTGAGCAGATAGAGGCTTTCGGTGTCCACGCCCAGGCGCTGTGCGCGCAGCTTGATCTGCCTTGCAGACTCCTCGCCGGAGACATACAGCACGGAATGCTCCTCGCCGAGATGCTGACAGATTTGCAGCAGCAGCGTGCTTTTTCCGATTCCGGGTTCGCCGCCGAGCAGCACGACAGAGCCTTTGACCAGTCCGCCGCCGAGCACGCGGTTCAGCTCGGTCATGCCGGTGTCATAGCGGATATCCTCATTTGTGCCGATCTCGGCGAGCTCCCGGATCTGTGCGGTAAGATCCGCAGGCTTGCGGGCGGCACTGAGTCCCCCGCTGCTGCGGACAGGCGCCGTGATTTCCGGCAGCGCCTCCTCGATCGTATTCCATGCCCCGCAGCTTGTGCAGCGTCCGTTCCATTTGGGATACTGCGCCCCGCAGGCTGTACATTCATAATGCGTTCTTGCCTTTGCCATTGTCGGTCCCTCCGGGAAAGTCAGGTGACGGTATAGCCCGCTTCGCGCAATGCATCGAGTGCAGCGGGGAGCTGTGCTTCCTTCACCAGAATATAGTCGGTATTATAGGTTGAAACGGCGAAGATCCCGATCTGCTTTTCGGCGAGAATGCCGGACAGCTTTGAGAGAATGCCGGTCAGCGAAAAATCGAGCTGCCCCTGAATGCGGAATCCGCGCCAGCCGTCCTCCCGCGCAATGGAATCGGCGGGGGTATCTTCGGTGCGGCAGACGAGCGAAAGCTCCTCATCGGTTTTCGCGAGGAAAAAGGGCTCGCGGTCTGTGCGGATGCCGTCCGGGGAACGCAGCTTGCAGACTGTCAGGCTGCATTCCAGCACGTTCAGTTCCATGATATATCTCCTTTCCGGACAGAACAGGCCGGTACCCGATCGCTCAGGTACCGGCTGGATGCATTTTATTGCAGCAGCGGCGGAAGGATGACCGCCAGCAGCATGACGACCATGACCGCGATGATCAGCACACGCAGCCATGTCGGCTTCGGGGATTTGCGCGGGGAATAGCCGCCCTGTGCCTGTGCGCGCTTCTGCGCACGGTTCACGCCGCTGTTCGGAGTATCCTTCCCGGCGCGCTCCGGGCGGTTTTCCGAAGGCTTCCGGTTCTGCTGAGGCCGGTTTGGTTTATGTTTTTTCTTGGATTTTGCCATTTTGGCCGCTCCTTTCTGTGCAGCATTTCTGTGCAGCATGATTTGTCTTTAATGATGTACCAATGAAATCCTGAAGAATAGATGCGCAGAATTTTTGTCGTGAGACAAGGCAAGGATTTCTAACGCAGTATCACGGCAAAAAGACAAGCAGATATCTTCAAGAGATCGTTGGGACATCAATATTATAGCATAAGCCCTGTCCGCTGTCAAGTGACTTCGCTGAATGGGGAGCGGCAAAACGGGAATTTGACGTCCCGGTTGTCGGTTATTCACATTGAGCGCCTCACAGGCGTTTCGCTCAAGCCTTTTCAAAAAGCTCGGCCAAAAACTTTTATTGGGCTAATAAAGATTTGGGTGGATTCTCGCACAAAAAAGGTGGTTTAGAACGGTAAAATAGAATAAGGTATCGCTTCGCGATGCTATTTT